>NZ_JANLGL010000067.1:0-29012 GCF_024655625.1 Pseudomonas sp. 18.1.10 | reverse complement strand
AGGGATCAGTCAGCATATTTGTTGCTGAAAAACCGCATTCGCGAGCAAGCCCGCTCCCACATTTTTATCCGGTTTCGTCAGTTATTGTGCAAACAGGACTTTCTGCCCTTCCGGCGACGTAAACATCCCATCCCCGTTATGCCCCACCCCCGGCACCTCCACCAACCGATGCCCCAACTGCGGATGCCGCTGCTTGAGGTAGTCAAAATAGTTGTGCCCACGAACCAACCGATACGCCCCCTGGGTTTCAGCCTCACAGCCTTTGTCCAGCGCGTGATGATTCGGGTCGGTGTCCTGCTGGCCCAGCAGGTAAGTGATGTCGCGTGACGCGTAAGCCTGTTCAAGCTGCGCCGGGCTCTGGCCCTTGGCGTAGGCCGGCAAGTTCTGCATGCCGTATTTCCAGTCGTTGAAACCTGGGCAACTGGCCGCATCGAACTTCACTGGCCGCTGCGGGCTGAAGTAGGCGTAGGACGAAGGGTTCGCCACCACATACCGCAGGCTGATGCCTTCGGTTTGCAGCTTCGGATGGTCGTGGCTGGTGAGGGCAAAGCGCTGCACCACCTGGCCGCCACCGGAATGCCCGGCCACCACGATTTCCTTCAGTGCCGGGAACAGATTGCGGTTGCCCAGGTGCTTGATGATTTGGTCGAGTGCGCCGTAGGAACTGATGTGGCCCGGGCCGGTAGACGGCTCGCCGGCCATCCAGCCGTTGTCGGTCCAGCGCAGGATCTGGTGGTCCAGGTGCTCGTGCTGCGCATCCGCCTCGATCAGAAAGCGCGGGGCAATCACCAAGGTGCTGGCGCCTTGTCCTGCATTTCTGGCGGCCTTTTCCCCACTTTCCAGGTAGGTCTGTGCATCACGCAGGCGGCCGTGCACGATGATTAACGCACGGGTCACGTCGGGTAGCGGTTGGCGCCAATCCTGGCTCAGGCCGACGCTGAGGTCGCCGGCCGCCAGGGGGAATCGATCAAGACTGGCTTCCTTGGCGCCGTGTCCGGCGGCCAAGGTTGAACAACTGACTAACAGGCCCAGCAGCAATCCCAATCGTTTATTCATTTAAAGGCTCTTGGCGGAGAAGGTATCGCATTGAGTGATCTGGCCCTGGGCGAAGCCGGTCTTGAACCAGCGTACGCGCTGCGCCGAGGTGCCGTGGGTGAACGAGTCTGGCACCACGCGGCCCTGGCCCTGTTGCTGCAAACGGTCATCGCCGATGGCGTTGGCCGCGTTCAGGGCTTCTTCGATGTCGCCGGGTTCCAGCCAGTTCAGGCGTTTTTGCGCGCGGTTGGCCCATACACCAGCGAAGCAGTCGGCTTGCAGTTCCTGGCGCACCAGCAGGCCGCCGTCGCCCTGCATCTGCCGGCCCTGCTGGCGTGCGGCCTGGATCTTGGCCGAGATACCCAACAACGTCTGCACATGGTGCCCAACTTCGTGGGCGATCACATAGGCCTGGGCGAAGTCGCCAGCGGCTTGGAAACGTTGGGACATTTCCCGGAAGAAATCCAGGTCCAGGTACACCTGCTGGTCCGCGGGGCAATAGAACGGGCCGCTGGCCGACGTGGCCCCGCCGCAGGCGGAATTCACCCGGCCACGGAACAGGATCAGTTTCGGGTTCTTGTAGGCCAGGCCGTTTTCCTGGAACACCTGGGCCCAGGTGTCTTCGGTATCGCCGAGCACCGCGCGGACAAAATCCGCCTGCTCATCGTTGGCCGGTGGCGCCTGGCGCGTTTGCGTGCTGACCGACGGCGCCTGTTCCATCTGGCCGGTGAGCTGGCCGAGGATCTGCAACGGGTCCTGGCCGGTCAGCCAGCCAATGCCGACGATCAGCACGATGGCGGTCAGGCTCAGGCCCTTGCCGCCGCCAAAGCGCATGCCGCCACCGCCGCCACCACTGTCATCGCGGGCATCCACCACGTTGTCGCTGCGTCGGCCTTTTTTCCATAGCATGGGGGCAATCCTCTCGGTGAACGGTCCTACAAGTAAGTGGGATGAGTATGGACGTTATTAACGGCAGTAGCCTTCGCCAGTTGCCACGATCAGGCAGTCCTTTTTGTCCGCCAGCCACTTCAGGCCGGTGGCTTCGCCGTCGCCGGCGCGCAGCAGTTGCGGGCCGTCCGGGCGGGTGAAGGCGATGCCGTCTTCGGCGGCTTCACCTTTGAAGGTGCCCGAGTCGTCGGCGTCGAGGCCGTATTGCATGGTGAGGAGGTAGTGCCCACGGCCGATGCTGTCGTCCTTGGCGATGGTCAGGTGCAGGCCCTCTACACCCATCCACTTGCCGACCCATTGGTCGGTGGGCGGGGTTGCCGGCACCAACGTTGCTTGCACGGAGGCGGGCGCGGGCTTGGGGGCTTCCTTGGCTTCCTGGTTGCAAGCGGCAAGCAGGGCGACGGCAGACAGAATGAACAGGGTTTTTTTCATAGCGGCAGGCCTTGGTTAAAAAGTGTGCAACGTACGGGCAAACGTGGGACGTTGGACTTCAATCCCGTGATTTAGTGCGCTGTTCGCACAGTGTTTGGTTATGCTCTTGGGGCAGACGCAGGCCCGGCTGCTAGATTACCGGGTTGAGCAGCCCGCGTTCAGCCCGTCATGCAAGAGAACTCAATGACCGTCAGCACTCCCCTCTCCGGCGTCAACCACCCCTTCAAAGGCATTTTGCTGATTGTGGTGGCCACTTTCCTGTTCTCCAGCCACGACGCCTTGTCCAAATACCTCGCCGGGTTCTACCCGATCGTGATGGTGGTGTGGGCGCGCTACCTGGTGCACACCTTGCTGATGGCCGGGATTTTCCTGCCGCAATCGGGCCTGCGCGTGCTGCGCAGCAAACGCCCGGGCATGCAGGTGGTGCGGGCGTTGTGCCTGTTGGGCACGAGCCTGTTCTTTACGGCGGCGCTGCATTACATCCCGTTGGCGGAAGCCACGGCGGTGAACTTCCTCGCGCCGATCCTGGTGACGGCGCTCTCGGTACCGCTGCTCGGCGAGCACGTCACGCGCGGCCAATGGCTGGCGGTGATCTGCGGGTTTGTCGGTGTGCTTATCATCATCCACCCCGGCGGCGAGCTGTTCACCCCGGCGGTCCTGCTGCCGCTGTGTTCGGCGCTGTTCTTCTGCTTCTACCAGTTGCTCACGCGCATCCTCAGCCAATACGACACGCCAACCACCAGCAACTTCTTCGCCGGCCTGTGCAATACCTTGGTGATGAGTGCACTGGTGCCGTTCTTCTGGCAGATCCCGACGCTGTGGCACGGCGTGTTGATGCTGGCCCTGGGCACCTGCGGGATGACCGCGCACTTGCTGTTGACCCAGGCGTTCCGCTTTGCGGCGCCGGCCTTGCTGGCGCCGTTCGGCTATTGCCAGATCGTGTTTGCGGGGTTGTTGGGCTGGCTGGTGTTCAACCATACCCCCGACGTGACCACGGTGGTGGGCATCGGGGTGATCTGCATGAGCGGGTTGGCCGCTGCCTGGCAGCAGCGGCGTAGGTAGATTCAGACGTCTACGGTAGGAATCTTGCGCGGGGCCATGAAGTACATCCAGGTCAGCGCAATGAAGTACATCGCCGGGATCAGGGTGAACAACACGGTGTAGTTGTTGTTGGTCACGGTGAGGATGTGGCCGACGATCTGGGTCATGAACATGCCGCCGATGGCCGCGCACATGCCGCCGAAGCCGAACACCGTGCTCATCATGTGCTTGGGCGTGTAGTCCATCACCAGGCTCCAGATGTTGGCGGTCCAGGCCTGGTGCGCACCGATGGCCAGGGAGATGGCAAACACCGCGACCCACAGTTGGCTGGAACCGGCCGCCATGATGACGCCGACGATGCAGCAGGCGAACAGCAGCATCGACAGCAAGCGCGCCTTGATCGAGTTCATGCCGCGGCCGATCAGGAACGACGACAGAATCCCCCCACCCACACTGCCGAAGTCGGCTGTCAGATAGATGATTATCAGCGGGATGCCCATCTGGGTCACGTTGATGCCCAGGTTGTATTGCTGGTTCAGGAACGGCGGCAACCAATACAGGTAGAACCAGAACACCGGCGCGGTCAGCGCGTAGGCAATGGCGAAGGCCCAGGTGCCGCGCATGCGCAGGATTCGGCTGAACGGCACGCCCGGTTGTTCCGGTTCGACTTCCCGTTGCACGTAGTCCAGTTCCGATTGCTTAACGCTCGGATGGTCTTCCGGGTTGTAGTACTTCAAACCCCAGAACACCAGCCAGATCGCGCCCAGCGAAGCCATGCACAAGAACGCGGCTTGCCAGCCCCACACGTGCAGGATCAGCGGCAGCAGCATGGGCGTCATCATCGCGCCGACGTTGGTACCGGCGTTGAAGATACCGGTGGCCACCGCACGCTCGCCGGCGGGGAACCACAGGCGGGTGGTCTTGACGCAGGCCGGGTAGTTGGCGGCCTCGGTCAATCCGAGGATAAAGCGACAGACCATGAAACCAACGGCCGAGGTGGCCAGGCCGTGGGCGCCGGTGGCCAGGCTCCACAACAGCACGGCGCAGAAGAACACGCGTTTGACGCCGACCCGGTCGATCAAGCGGCCTTGCAGCACAAAGCCGATGGCGTAGCCGACCTGGAACCAGAAGTTGATGTTGGCGTAGTCCATCGCCGTCCAGCTCATTTCCTTGGCCAGGATCGGTTGCATCACGCCCAGGGCGGCGCGGTCGATGTAGTTGAGGGTGGTGGCGAAGAACACCAGGGCCAACATGCCCCAGCGAGTCTTGCCCACGGCCATGGCGCCGCGGATCTTGTCGCCGATGCCGGCGTGCGGGGTGCCGGGGCGCGCGGCCAGGGCGGAATTTTGCAGAGGCATGAGGTCGTACCCGTTTTTTGAAATTTTTATGGTGTGTTCTGGGTCAGGTTGCGTCGTTGATGGTGCGCAGCGGCTAAAAAATCGTCAATTCGCCAAAGCGGCTTAGTGTTCGATAATCGCACCAAAAACTAACCGGTTCGTACATTTTAATTGCTGTGGGTAGACTGGGGGCGAATAATTTGGCGCAAACAATAATTGCCGGGAGTCGCCCCATGCAACGTTCCATTGCCACCGTTTCCTTGAGCGGCACCCTGCCGGAAAAACTCGAAGCCATTGCCGCCGCCGGGTTTGATGGCGTGGAGATCTTCGAGAACGACCTGTTGTATTACGACGGCAGCCCCCGTGAAGTTAGGCAAATGTGTGCCGACCTGGGGATTGCCATCACCTTGTTCCAGCCGTTTCGCGACTTTGAAGGCTGCCGCCGCGACCGCCTGGCGCGCAACCTGGAGCGCGCCGAACGCAAGTTCGACCTGATGCAGGAACTGGGCACCGACCTGGTGTTGGTGTGCAGCAACGCCTCCGCCGATTGCGTCGGCGATGAGCGCATATTGCTCGACGATCTCAGCTTGTTGGCCGAACATGCTGGCCGCCGTGGCTTGCGCATCGGTTACGAGGCACTGGCCTGGGGCAAGCATGTGAACACTTGGCAGCAGGTGTGGAACTTGGTGCGCCAGGTCGATCACCCAGCCCTCGGCGTGCTCCTCGACAGCTTCCATACCTTGTCGCTCAAGGGCGACCCGAGCGGCATCGCGCAGATCCCCGGCGACAAGATTTTCTTTGTGCAAATGGCCGACGCGCCGATCCTGGCCATGGACGTGCTGGAGTGGAGCCGGCATTTCCGCTGCTTCCCGGGGCAGGGCGAATTCGACCTGGCGGGCTTTCTTGCGCCGATCATCCAGAGTGGCTACACCGGGCCCTTGTCCCTGGAGATTTTCAACGATGGTTTCCGCGCCGCACCGACCCGGGCGAATGCGGCGGACGGCCTGCGCTCCTTGCTGTACCTGGAGGAGAAAACCCGCGAGCGCCTGCAACAGCAAGCACCGGCGCAACCGGTGGAGATTCTGTTCGACACGCCTGCTGCTAGCGAATACGACGGCATCGAGTTCCTCGAGTTTGCCGTGGACGAAAGCCTCGGCGCCAAGCTGACCCACTGGCTCGAACGCCTGGGCTTCGTCAAGGCTGGCCAGCATCGTTCCAAGAGCGTGAGCCTGTTGCGCCAGGGCGATATCAACCTGATCCTCAATTGCGAACCTTATTCCTTCGCCCACAACTTTTTCGAGGCCCACGGCCCGTCGTTGTGCGCCACGGCGCTGCGGGTCAAGGACAGCGCCAAGGCCCTGGAGCGGGCGGTGGCCTACAAGGGCCAGCCCTATCGCGGCTTGGTCGGCCCCAATGAGCTGGAACTGGCCGCCGTGCGTGCGCCGGATGGCAGCCTGATTTACCTGGTGGACCCCAGCGAAGGCACGCTGTACGACACCGACTTCAACCTGCAAGCCGCGCCGCCTGCCGGTGGTGGCTTACTGCGCATCGACCATATGGCCATGGCCCTGCCGGCCGACAGCCTCGACAGTTGGGTGCTGTTCTACAAGAGCCTGCTGGATTTCGAGGCCGACGACGAAGTGGTGTTGCCCGACCCGTACGGTTTGGTGAAAAGCCGCGCGCTGCGCAGCCGTTGCAGTTCGATCCGCCTGCCGCTGAATATTTCCGAGAACCGCAACACGGCGATTTCCCACGCGCTATCGAGCTATCGCGGCTCGGGTGTGCACCACATTGCCTTCGACTGCGCGGATATTTTCGCCGAGGTGCGCCGGGCCAAAGACGCGGGCGTGCCGCTGCTGGACATCCCGCTCAACTACTACGATGACCTCGCGGCGCGCTTTGATTTCGACGAGGAGTTCCTCAGCGAGCTGGCGTACTACAACGTGCTGTACGACCGTGATGCCAACGGCGGTGAGCTGTTTCACGTGTACACCGAGCCGTTCGAAGGGCGGTTCTTCTTCGAGATCATCCAGCGCAAAAATGGTTATGCCGGCTACGGCGCAGCCAACGTGGCGGTGCGCCTGGCGGCCATGGCCAAGTCCCGCAGCGGTGCGGTACGCCAAGCGCGGTTGTGAGCAATGGCGCGGTGCTTCCTTCGGGGAGCGCCGCAGCCCATAATCGGCGCCTGCACAATAAAAACGGCCGTGAGCGCACCATGACCCTGACTCCCGACCTCTCCGCTGCGTCCGAAACGCCGCGCAAGAGTCGTAAGAACAACCCGGAAAAGACCCGCGAAAACATCCTGCAGGAAGCGATCGTCGAGTTTGTCCAGCAAGGCCTGTCCGGCGCGCGCGTGGACGCCATCGCCGAGCGCATCCACACCTCCAAACGCATGATCTATTACTACTTCGGCAGCAAGGAGCAGCTGTACGTCGAGGTGCTGGAGAAGCTTTACGGCGACATCCGCAACACCGAAACCCGGATGAATCTCACCGCCCTGGAGCCCCGTGAAGCGATCCGTCGGCTGGTGGAGTTCACCTTTGACCACCATGACCAGAACGTGGATTTCGTGCGCATCGTCAGCATCGAAAATATCCACAACGCCGAGTACGTGAAACGTTCGGAGTCGATCAAGGCGATGAACAGCAACATCCTTGAAGCCCTCGGCGCGACCCTGCGTCGAGGCGCTGAGATGGGCGTGTTTCGTGCGGGGCTGGAGCCGTTGGATGTGCACCTGCTGATCAACTCGTTCAGCTTTTACCGGGTGTCCAACCGTCATACCTTCAGTGAGATTTTTCAGATCGAGCTGTCGGATGAGGCCATCAAACAACGGCATCGGGACATGATTTGTGAGTCGGTGATGCGGTACTTGCAGGCCTGAGCCCGTCAGGTTGGAATGCATTCCCTGTGGGAGCGGGCTTGCTCGCGAATGCGGAGTGTCAGTCAACATATTCCTCACTGATACACCGCCTTCGCGAGCAAGCCCGCTCCCACATTTTTTGATCCGGTTTCTACAGTTTAGGTATTCATGGCCTGAAAGTGCGCCAGCATCCGCTGCGCATCCGGCGCTTCGCCACTGAACAGCTCAAACGCCTTCACCGCTTGAAACACCGCCATATTGCCGCCATCCAGCGTGCGGCAACCCAGGGCCCGGGCATCACGCAGCAGTTCTGTTTCCAGCGGGAAATACACAATTTCGGCCACCCACAGTTCGGCCCTCAGCAAGGCCGCTGGAACCGGCGTGCCCGGCAGCTTGGCCATGCCCATCGGCGTGGTGTTGACCACACCGTCGGCCTCGGCCATGGCATTTTCCAAGTGGCTGCCGACCTGGGCGCGGCCCGGGCCGAAACGCTGGCTGAGGTTGTCCACCAGGTCCTGGGTGCGGGTGGTGTCCAGGTCGAAAATGCTCAAGTGTTCGACGCCTTCGGCCAATAACGCGTGGGCCACCGCTGCACCTGCGCCGCCGGCGCCCATTTGTACGACACGCCGCCGTACAACATCACTCAAGTTACGGCGAAAACCCTCCGCGAATCCCAGGCAGTCGGTGTTGTGGCCGATGCGTTTGCCGTCCCTGAACACCACCGTATTCACCGCGCCGATGCCGCGGGCCTCGTCGGACAATTCATCGAGCAACGGCAGGATCGCCTGCTTGCACGGGTAGGTAATGTTCAGGCCGGTGAACTGCATCAACTCGGCAGCGTCCAGCAGGTCGGGCAGGGCATCGACGTTCAGGTGCAGCGGGTCCAGGTCAATCAGGCGATACAGGTAGCGCAAGCCTTGGGCGTCGCCTTCCTGCTCATGCAGGGCAGGGGTGCGGGAAGCCTGGATGCCGGAGCCGATCAGGCCGGCGAGAATGCGCGGCTTCATGCGTTCAACACCTGGCTGAAATGTTCCAGGGCCAAGTGGTAGCCATGGCTGCCAAATCCGGCCAGCACGGCCTTGGCGATGGGCGACACAAAGGAGTGATGACGGAATGCTTCACGGGCATGCACGTTGGATAAATGCACTTCGATCACTGGCACTTCACTGGCCACCAGCGCGTCGCGAATCGCCACGGAGGTGTGCGTCCACGCGGCCGGGTTGATCACGATCCCGGCGCAACGGGTGCGGGCAGCGTGTATCCAGTCGAGCAGTTCGCCTTCGTGGTTGGTCTGGCGGAATTCGATTTTCAGCCCGAGCTTTTCGGCGCTGCGCCCGCACAGCGCGGCGATGTCGGCCAGGGTTTCATGGCCGTAGGTTGCAGGCTCACGGGTGCCGAGCAGGTTGAGGTTGGGGCCGTTGAGCACCAGCACGATAGGCGGCATGGGAGGGTCTCCACAGTTATTGTTAGTTGTGGAAGTAAAATGTACTGAATGGTTAATTTGGTCAATCGACGGCGGAGGATATGTTCGATTACCGCACGGTTAAGCGCGGTAACAACACGGCATTCGACGTTGCGCTCCCGGTTACTAGTCTGGGAAACAGCTCCGGGATTTTGGAGCCGGTTGTCGGGTGACAAAGGCGAAATTGTTACCGGGCGGAAAATAACCTAACGGATGGGTTACGATGCGAATAGGCACCTACAAAGGATTTGTGATTTCAGTGTTGCTCAGGGATGAACATTGCCCGCCGCATGTTCATGTAAGGGGCGCGGGTTGGGATGCACGCTTTCGTTTCAGCTTTCTGGATGACGACGTGGAGTTATGGGATGTGGACCCTGAACGGCGGCGGCCGCCCGGTGCAATTCTGCTGGGCATTCGCCAGGCGTTGATGCAGCGGCACTACCTGGCGCGGGCGCGAAGGATCTGGTGGGAGAAAATCCAGACGGTTTGCCTGGAGAACCATTCCTGGGACTTGGGCGCGGATGAAGTGGTACCTGGATTGGTCATCCGGCCGGGTGTCCATGTAATCGCACGCGCTTGGCACGATGTTGTGGAGCAACAGACAATTTTGAGGCTAGTGAGGATCCCAGTATGGGTGAAGATAAATTTGTCAAAGTCGTAAAAGCCAAAGTCCGGCCCTACGTGCCGCTCACCGAGGCCGATATCGATAAAGCGATAGCCCGTGGACGCAAGACCAGGCGTTTGTATGCCAACGCCAGCTCGGTGCGCTATGAGGACCAGAGTATCTCCATAGGCTTCAGCGACGGCAGCCGAGTCTCTTTACCCGTAGCGGGCCTTCCCGAGTTCGAGGGGTTTTCCCTGGAGGACTTCCAGCAGTTGGAGGTCGGTTTTGGCGGCAAGGCCCTATGCTGTGAACCCCAGGACCTGGACGTCTCCATCACCGGCCTGATCGCCACGAGCCAGCCCCTGATGGACCTGGCCGTAAGCCTGGTGGCCGCGCGCAACGGTCGCAAGCGCAGCGCGGCCAAGGCCGCTGCCGCCCGCGCCAATGGCAAGAAGGGCGGGCGGCCGCGTAAAGACACTCCGAAACCCGACGATTCAACTGATGCATGAAAAGCTGTGCTGGGAGTGGGCTTATGTGGGAGCTGACAAGCCAGCTCCCACATAAGCCTGCACCCACAGGGGGATTGTGGGTGGCTGCAAGATTTAGCGACGTGTCAGCAGCACGCCTGATTCCATATGGTGCGTCCACGGGAACTGGTCAAACATCGCGCACTGGGTAATACGGTGCGTGTCATGCAGTTGCGCGATGTTCGCCGCCAACGTCTCCGGGTTGCACGAGATGTACAGGATATTGTCGAAACGCCGGGTCAGCTCGCAGGTGTCCGGGTCCATGCCGGCACGCGGCGGGTCGACGAACACGCTGCCAAATTCGTAGCTCTTGAGGTCGATGCCGTGCAGGCGACGGAACGGGCGCACTTCGTTCAGTGCTTCGGTGAGTTCTTCGGCGGAGAGGCGCACCAGTGTGACATTGGCCACCGCGTTTTCATCGAGGTTGCTCAGGGCGGCATTGACCGAGGTCTTGCTGATCTCGGTGGCCAACACTTTGCGCACGCGGGTTGCCAGGGGCAGGGTGAAGTTGCCGTTGCCGCAGTACAGCTCCAGCAGGTCATCCGGGCGGTCGCCCAGCGCTTCATAGGCCCAGTTGAGCATCTTCTGGTTCACGGTGCCGTTGGGCTGGGTGAACGCGCCTTCGGGTTGGCGATAGCTGAAGGTACGACCGCCGACGTCGAGCTTTTCCACCACGTAGTCCTGGCCGATCACATCGCGTTTGCCCTTGGAGCGGCCGATGATGCTCACGTTCAAGTCTGCCGCCAGCTTGTTCGCGGCGGTGTGCCAATGCTCGTCCAGCGGGCGGTGATAGCACAGGGTAATCATCGCGTCGCCGGCCAGGGTGGTGAGGAACTCCACCTGGAACAGCTTGTGGCTCAGGGCGGCGCTGGCTTGCCAGGCGGCCTTGAGTTGCGGCATCAACTGGTTGATGCGAGTGCTTGCGATGGGGAATTCTTCGATCAGGATCGGCGTGCGCTTGTCGTCCTGGGAGAACATCGCGTAGTGGCGATCACCCCCTTCGCGCCACAGGCGGAACTCCGCCCGCAGGCGGAAGTTCTGCAGCGGCGAGTCGAAGACCTGTGGCTCAGGCGCATCGAACGGGGCCAACAGGTCACGCAAGCGCGTGACCTTGTCTTGCAGTTGAGCGGTGTAGCTTGCGGCGTCAAAAGTCATGCGTTGAACCAGCCCAGCTTGATTACGAACAGAATCGACAGAATCACCAGCGCCGGGTTCAGCTCACGGTAGCGGCCCGAAAGCAGCTTGATGGCGGTCCAGGCGATGAAACCGAAGGCGATGCCGTTGGCGATGGAGTAAGTGAAGGGCATCGCCAGGGCGGTAATCACCACCGGCGCTGCAACAGTAATGTCATCCCAGTCGATTTCCGCCAGGCCCTGGGTCATCAACACAGCCACGAACAGCAGTGCTGGCGCAGTGGCGAATGCCGGGACGCTGCCCGCCAGTGGCGAGAAGAACAGCGCCAGCAGGAACAGGATTGCCACGACGATGGCGGTCAAGCCGGTACGGCCGCCGGCGCTCACGCCCGCAGCGGATTCGATGTAGCTGGTGGTGGTCGACGTACCCAGCAGCGAACCGGCCATGGCGGCGGTGCTGTCGGCGATCAGCGCGCGGCCCATCTTTGGCATGTGGCCGTCCTTGCCCATCAGGCCGGCGCGCTTGGCAACGCCGATCAGGGTGCCGGAGTTGTCGAACAGGTCCACGAACAGGAAGGCGAAGATCACGCTGACCAGGCCGATGTCCAGCGCGCCCTTGATGTCCAGTTGCAGGAAGGTCGGGCCCAGGGACGGTGGCATCGATACCACGCCACCGAACGGGGTCACGCCCAAGGCGATGGATGCAATGGTCACCGCGAGGATGCCGATCAGCACTGCGCCGCGTACAGCCAGGGCTTCCAGCGCGACGATCAGTACGAAGCCGAGGGTGGCCAGGATCGGCGCTGCCTTGGTCAGGTCACCGAGGCCCACCATGGTGGCCGGGTTGCTGACGACGATGTCGGCGTTGTGCAGGGCGATCAACGCCAGGAACAGGCCGATACCCGCGGCAATCGCCGAGCGCAGGGGCAGGGGGATGGCGTTGATGATCCACTCACGGATGCGGAAGATCGACAGCAGGAAGAACAACACCGCCGAAATGAATACCGCGCCCAGCGCCACCTGCCAGGTATGGCCCATGTGCAGGACCACGGTGTAGGTAAAGAAGGCGTTGAGGCCCATGCCCGGCGCCAGCGCGATCGGGTAGTTGGCGATCAGGCCCATCACGGTCGAACCGATGGCCGCCGCCAGGCAGGTCGCGACAAACACCGCGCCCTTGTCCATGCCGGTCTGGCTGAGGATGCTCGGGTTGACGAACAGGATGTAGGCCATCGCCAGGAATGTGGTGATACCCGCGAGAATCTCGGTGCGCACATTGGTGTTGTGGGCTTTGAGTTGAAACAGCTTTTCCAGCATGCCGGCTCCCTGTGACGCTATTGTGCGTCGTGATTTGTTGACCTCTAAGTCAAAGCACAAACTGCGCCAAGCGCCTGTGGTTTCAGAGAGGATCGGAAAAAGCGGCGCATCATACCAGCAGCCGAGGCCGTGTGGTGGTTGGCCTCGCCCTTGTGAACAATCCCTCAGGATCATGGCCTTGAGGCATACTGCGCCGACGTTAAAATCAGGGTCATCGACAGCATGAAAAAAGCCAACGCGTGGAGTCTAGCTCTGATCCCTTGTCTCGGCCTGTGGCTTGGCGCAGCACCGGTGTGGGGCGCGACTGCACCGCCCTTGAGCGAGGTGCGGGTGTTCAAGGTCGAGTCGGCGCGCTGCACCGAGACCATTCCCGAGCGCGCGCAGGGCACGCAGATGTGTACACACCGTGGGCCCACCAAGGTCTCGGTGATGGAAGTCGGCCTGGGCAACAACCCCGTGGGTCGCTTCGACGGTGCCGTGCTGAACGGGCAGCGTACGCCGGTGTGCCAGGTTGGCAGCGTCAGCGAGGTGTGCAACGGCGCGGGCACGGTGATGGGCTACATCTATGTGTTCGACCTGAATGTCGAAGCCCAGGGCTGGTTCGAATACAGCAACTCGTCGATCAACGGCCCGCAGAACACCCTGAAGACCCTGCTCAATATCCGCTGATAAATCATCTTGAACGCTCAAAACCCCGGGAAGTCGTACCCCTGAGACGGCGAATTTCCTGAACGCCGCGGATGTACACCAACCCGTGAGGTGTTTATGAGCGCAACTTCCCATGGCGCGACGGCCCAGCCGTTCGTCAGCCACTCGATCCGCCTGCGCCTCAATGGCCAGGAACGCCAGTTGGACGTATTGCCCTGGACCACCCTGCTGGACCTGTTGCGCGAGCAGCTTGACCTGATCGGCAGCAAAAAAGGCTGCGACCACGGCCAATGCGGTGCCTGCACGGTGTTGCGTGATGGCAAGCGCGTAAATGCCTGCCTGACCCTGGCGGTGATGTGCGATGGCGCCGTGTTGACCACCATCGAAGGCCTGGCCGACGGTGACACGCTGCACCCGATGCAGCAGGCGTTTATCAAACGCGACGCCTTCCAGTGCGGTTACTGCACCCCCGGTCAGATTTGCTCCGCCGTGGGCCTGATGAATGAAGGCCGTGCCCATGACGCCGCGCAGATCCAGGAACTGATGAGCGGCAACCTGTGCCGCTGCGGGGCCTACAGCAACATTCGCGAAGCCATTGAAGATGTCGTGGGAGGTGGGCGATGAACCCCTTCCACTACAGCAAGCCTGCCGATGTGCGTGAAGCGGTCCAGCTGAGCAGTGCCACCTCGCGTTTTATTGCCGGCGGCACCAACTTGCTGGACCTGATGAAAGAAAACATCAGTCGTCCCGAGCACCTCATCGACATCACTGGCCTGCCGCTGCATGACATCAAGGAAAGCGCTGACGGCGGCCTGTTGATCGGTGCGATGGTGAGCAACGCCGACCTGGCCTGGCATCCGCTGGTCGAGCAACGTTACCCGCTGCTGTCCCAGGCGATCCTGGCCGGTGCCTCGCCGCAACTGCGCAATATGGCCAGTACCGGTGGCAACCTGCTGCAGCGCACCCGCTGTTACTACTTTTATGACACCGGCGTGCCGTGCAATAAGCGCGAGCCCGGCAGTGGCTGCCCGGCGCGGACCGGCCTGAACCGCATCCACGCGATCCTCGGGGCCAGCGACCAATGTGTCGCTACCCATCCGTCCGACATGTGCGTCGCCTTGGCCGCGCTCGAGGCCCGGGTCCATGTGGAGGGGCGTGGCGGCGTGCGGATCATTGAGTTTGCCGACTTCCACCGCCTGCCCGGCGACACGCCGCAACGGGACAATTTGTTGGCCGACGATGAACTGATTACGGCTATTGAGTTGCCTGCAGATCAACTGGCAAGCCACAGCCAGTATTTGAAGGTTCGCGACCGTGCGTCTTACGCCTTTGCACTGGTGTCCGTCGCCGCGGCGTTGGAGTTGGACGGCGACCAGATCATCGATGCACGCCTGGCCCTGGGCGGCGTCGCTCATAAACCCTGGCGTGACCGCGCCGTGGAAGCGTTGCTGATCGGCCAGACAGTCAGCCGCGAAACCTTCAGTGCCGCAGCCGACGCACTGTTGCAAGACGCCGTGCCGCTGGCGCACAACGGGTTCAAACTCAAACTGGCGCGCCGGGCAATCATCCGTGCCTTGAGCGACGCCGCTGTCGCGGGAGAACGGCCATGAGCGCTATCGGCAAACCCTTGGACCGGGTCGACGGTCTGCTCAAGGTCACCGGCCAGGCGCGCTACGCCGGTGAGTTTCCCGAAGCCGGTCTGCTCCACGGCAGCGTCGTGTCCAGTACCGTCGCGAAAGGGCGAATCATCAAGATCGATGCCTCCAAGGCCCTGGCGTTGCCGGGTGTGGTCATGGTGCTCGATCACCTCAACCGGCCCAACATCGCCAGTTATGACGAGGCTTTCGCCGACGCCGATGCAGCGGACGGTTCGCCGTTCCGCCCGCTGTACAACGACCGGGTGCTGTACAGCGGCCAGCCACTGGCCCTGGTCATCGCCGATAACCTGGAACTGGCGCGCCATGCCGGCTCGCTGGTGGAGATCGAGTATGCGAGCGAAGCGTTCGACACCGACCTGATTGCCCAGCAGCGACACGCCTACCCATCGCCCCAGACACCGCCGAAGCCGCGCGGCGACTTCCAGGCGCAATGGAGCGCCGCCGCCGTCAGCCTGGACCTGAACTACAGCACCCCCATCGAACATCACAACCCCATGGAACCCCATGCCAGCACGGTGCTGTACCAGCCCGATGGCACGCTGCACATCCATGACAAAACCCAGGGCCCGCAGAACTGCCAGGCGTATGTGCAGAAAGTATTCGGCCTGGATAAAAGCCAGGTGCGGATCTTTGCCGCGTTCGTGGGCGGCGCGTTCGGTTCCGGCCTGCGCCCGCAGTACCAGTTGCCACTGGCGGTGATGGCGTCGCTGGCACTCAAGCGTTCGGTTCGCGTGACCCTGACGCGCCAGCAGATGTTCACCTTCGGCTACCGGCCGCGCACCTTGCAGCGTCTGCAAGTGGGCGCCACGGCCGAGGGCAAGCTGGTCGCACTCGGCCACACCGCCACCGGCCAGACCTCACGCTTCGAGGACTTCAGCGAGCATGTGGTTGAGTGGAGCGGCATGCTCTATCACTGCGACAACGTGCAACTGGCCTACAACCTGGTGGCGCTGGATGTCTTTACGCCGTTGGACATGCGCGCCCCGGGTGCCGCACTGGGAGTGATCGGCCTGGAGTGTGCGATGGACGAACTGGCCTGCGCGCTGGGGGTCGACCCGGTGCAACTGCGCTTGACCAATTATGCCGAGCGCAACGGGAACGAAGACAAGCCCTGGTCCAGCAAGGCATTGCGTGAATGCTACAGCGAAGGCGCCGAGCGTTTCGGCTGGCAGCGGCGCAACCCGGAACCGCGCAGCATGCGCGACGGGCGCCAATTGATCGGTTGGGGCATGGCCGGCGGTGTGTGGGAGGCGATGCAGATGAAAGCCAGCGCCAAGGCGCGGATCGACACCGCGGGCAAGCTCACCGTGAGCAGCGCCACCACGGATATCGGCACCGGTACCTATACGGTCATGACCCAGATTGCGGCCCAGGCGAGCGGCGTGGCGGTGGAAAATGTCGAGTTTCTGCTCGGCGATTCCTCATTGCCCACCGCCCCGTTGCAGGGCGGCTCGTTCACCGTGTCTTCGGTGGGCACCGCCGTGCAGCAGGCCTGCGAAGCATTGGCCGCCAAACTGCTGGAGATTGCGCGGCAGACGTATCCGGTGTTCAAGGACGCCGAGACGGTGCGCTTTGACGACGGCCACCTGCACACCGGTGATGTGCGTGTATCGCTGGCCCAGTTGGTCAAGGACAGTGGTGAAGACGCGCTGCAGGTGCAGGTCGACAGCGAGCCGGACAAGAAGCGCGAGGGCTATGCCACCGCCACGCATTCGGCGGTGTTTGTGGAAGTGCGGGTAGATGAAGACTTGGGCACCATCAAGGTCAGCCGCGTGGTCAGTGCGATTGCGGCCGGGCGCGTGGTGAATCCCAAAATGGCGTGCAGCCAGATTCTCGGCGGGGTGGTGTGGGGCATTGGTATGGCCCTGCATGAAGAAACCCAGACGGACCATCATTTGGGGCGCTTCATGAACCACAGCCTGGCCGAGTATCACCTTCCGGTGAATGCGGACATCGGTGAAATTGACGTGGTTTTCGTCGAGGAACACGACGAGATCGTCAATGCGCTGGGGTCCAAGGGGGTGGGGGAGATCGGTATTGTCGGGGTCGCGGCGGCGGTGGCGAATGCGGTGTATCACGCCACGGGCAAGCGGGTCAGGGACTTTCCGATCACCTTGGATAAAGTGCTCTGAGATCAATCTCCCGGCACTGCCGGGGGATGACTTACACCTTGGTTTCTTCAACCGGTACATGCATGCGGTCGCGATTGGCCAGGGTCGGGAAGAGTTTGATCCACGTCCCGGTCACGATCAGCGTACCAACCCCGCCCATGACCACCGCCGGCACGGTGCCGAACCAATGGGCGGTAATCCCCGACTCGAACTCGCCCAACTGGTTGGACGCGCCGATAAACAGGCCGTTGACCGCGCTGACGCGCCCGCGCATCTCATCCGGCGTCTCCAACTGCACGAACGATGCGCGGATGACCATGCTAATCATGTCGGCCGCGCCGAGCACCACCAATACCGCCAGTGAAAACCAGAACGAAGTGGACAGGCCGAACGCGATGGTCGCCACGCCGAACACGCCGACGGCGGTGAACATCACGCGGCCGACATGGCGGTCCACCGAGAACCGCGCCAGCCACAACGACATCAACAACGCGCCCACCGCTGGCGCCGAGCGCAACAGGCCCAGGCCCCAGGCGCCGGTCAGCAGGATGTCCTTGGCGAACACCGGCAACAATGCGGTGGCGCCGCCCAGCAGCACGGCGAACAGGTCCAGGGAGATGGCGCCAAGGATGTCCGGGCGGCTGCGGATAAAACGGATGCCGGCCAGCAGCGAATCCAGGGTGGCCTTGCCTTTGTTGAGCGGGGTCTGGCGGGCGGGCAGGTTGAGGGTCAACCCGCAGGCAATCAGGTACAGCACCACGGTGGGGCCGTATACCCACACGCTGCCAAACGCATAGAGCAAGCCGCCGAGGGCCGGGGCGACGATGGTTGCCAGTTGCTGGGCCGACTGCGACGACGCCACCGCGCGCGGGAACAACGCGCTGGGCACGATGCTTGGCAGCAGCGCCTGGGTGGTGGGCATTTCAAACGAGCGTGCGGCGCCGAGCAGGAAGGCGAGGATGAAGATCATCTCGCGGGTGACGTTGCCGGTCAGGCCGCCAATGGCCAGCGACAGTGCAATCAACGCCTGCACGGTCTGGCAGATGGCCGCGACCTTGCGCCGTTCATAGCGGTCGGCCACATGCCCGGTGTGCAGCATGAACAGTACGCGCGGGACGAATTCCACCAAACCGACCAAACCCAGGTCGAGCACGTTGCCGGTCAATTGGTAGAGGTTCCAGCCAATGGCTACGGTGAGCATCTGGAAGCCGCTGGCGGTGAAGATGCGCGCCAGCCAGAACGCGATGAAAGGGCGGTGGTGGCGCAACAGCAACACGGGTTCACTGGGCATCGGGAATTCAGGTCAGGGCCGGAGGAGAGGCCGAGATTAGCATTAAGTTGTAACAGATAGTTGCTGAAACTGAGCTGAGGCAGTCTGTCACGCGGCAAAAGACCACGCCGTCCTACATTGAAAATAGGACTACTCTTTCAGCAATGCTTGATCCAGATCAAAACCTCCCCAGGGATTGCTCTGGCGGCCGCCAGGCCAGATTCCCTACGTGGTTGGTTAAAAAAAGAACGAATTGAAATTCGCCAGACTCCATATCCGTGGGGGCAGTGGGTGCAGGCTCCCGCCAGCAGCCGGTATTACCTGACAGAGGAAAACTTATGTTCGGTTTGGAGGCGCTAGATCTCGCCCGAATTCAATTCGCGTTCACCATCTCATTCCACATCCTGTTCCCGGCGATCACCATCGGCCTGGCCAGTTACCTTGCGGTGCTGGAAGGCCTGTGGCTCAAGACCCACAACGACACCTACCGCGACCTCTACCATTTCTGGTCGAAGATCTTTGCCGTCAACTTCGGCATGGGCGTGGTGTCTGGCTTGGTCATGGCCTACCAGTTCGGCACCAACTGGAGCCGCTTCTCGGACTTCGCCGGCGCCGTCACCGGGCCGCTTCTGACATACGAAGTGCTCACGGCCTTCTTCCTTGAGGCCGGTTTCCTCGGGGTGATGCTGTTCGGCTGGAACAAGGTGGGGCGCAAGCTGCACTTTTTCGCCACGGTCATGGTGGCCGTCGGCACGTTGATCTCCACCTTCTGGATTCTTGCGTCCAACAGCTGGATGCAGACGCCCCAGGGCTTTGAAATCATCGATGGCCGCGTGATCCCTACCGATTGGCTGGCGGTGATCTTCAACCCGTCCTTCCCTTACCGCCTGGCGCACATGGCCACGGCCGCGTTTGTGGCCACCGCGTTTTTCGTCGGTTCCTCGGCCGCCTGGCACTTGCTGCGTGGCAAGGACAACCCGGCGATCCGCAAAATGCTCTCGATGGCAATGTGGATGGCCCTGATCGTTGCGCCTATCCAGGCAGTGATCGGTGACTTCCACGGCCTCAATACCCTGAAGCACCAGCCGGCGAAAATCGCCGCGATTGAAGGCCACTGGGAAAACAAAGGCAACGAGCCGACCCCGCTGATCCTGTTCGGCTGGCCGGACATGAAAGCGGAAAAGACCAAGTTCGCCGTGGAAATCCCCTACCTGGGCAGCCTCATCCTCACCCACTCCCTGGATAAACAGGTGCCGGCGCTCAAGGAGTTCCCGCCTGAGGATCGCCCTAATTCGACCATTGTGTTCTGGTCGTTCCGGGTCATGGTCGGCCTGGGCTTCCTGATGATCTTCACCGGCCTGTTCAGCCTCTGGCTGCGCCGGGGCGACAAGATGTACACGTCCAAGCCGTTCCTGTACCTGGCGCTGTGGATGGGCCCGTCGGGGTTGATCGCGATTCTCGCCGGTTGGTTCACCACTGAAATCGGCCGTCAGCCGTGGGTGGTCTACGGGCTGATGCGCACGGCGGATGCGTCCTCCGGGCATAGCCTGGTGCAGATGACGATCACCCTGGTGTTGTTCGTGGTGGTGTACTTCGCGCTGTTCGGTGCCGGCCTGGGCTACATGATGCGCCTGGTGCGCAAGGGCCCGCAGACCCACGAAGGCGATGAGCCGACCCATGGCGGTCCTGGCCAGAAACGCACCCCAGCCCGTCCGTTGTCTGCCGCCGATGATGGCAGCGATGACGACCACACCCACATCCAGCACAAGGGGCATTGAGATGGGTATTGATCTTCCGCTGATCTGGGCCGTGATTATCATCTTCGGCATCATGATGTACGTGGTCATGGACGGCTTCGACCTGGGTATCGGCATCCTCTTTCCGTTTATCCCGGGCAAGGTTGACCGTGACGTGATGATGAACACCGTCGCCCCGGTCTGGGACGGCAACGAAACCTGGCTGGTGCTCGGTGGCGCGGCGTTGTTCGGCGCGTTCCCGCTGGCGTATTCGGTGGTGTTGTCGGCGCTGTACCTGCCGCTGATCCTGATGTTGATCGGCCTGATCTTCCGTGGCGTGGCCTTCGAGTTCCGCTTCAAGGCCAAGGACGACAAGCGTCACCTGTGGGACAAGGCGTTTATCGGTGGCTCGCTGGCGGCGACGTTCTTCCAGGGCGTGGCGCTGGGGGCGTTTATCGACGGCATCCCGGTGGTGGATCGCCAGTTCGCCGGCGGCTCGCTGGACTGGGCCACGCCCTTCACGATGTTCTGCGGCGTGGCGTTGATCGTGGCCTACGCACTGTTGGGTTGCACCTGGCTAATCATGAAGACCGAAGGCTCGTTGCAGGAAAAGATGCACAACCTGGGGCGGCCACTGGCTTTCGCGCTGTTGGCGGTAATTGGCATCGTCAGTATCTGGACGCCGCTGGCGCACCCGGAAATCGCCGCGCGCTGGTTCACCCTGCCGAACCTGTTCTGGTTCCTGCCGGTGCCGATCCTGGTGCTGGTGACCCTGTACGGCCTGATCCGCGCCGTGGCACGCAATGCGCACTACACGCCGTTCCTGCTGACGCTGGTGCTGATCTTCCTCGGCTACAGCGGCTTGGGCATCAGCCTGTGGCCGAACATCATCCCGCCGTCCGTGTCGATCTGGGATGCCGCCGCACCGCCGCAAAGCCAGGGCTTCATGCTGGTGGGCACGTTGTTCATCATCCCGTTCATCCTGGGCTACACCTTCTGGAGCTACTACGTGTTCCGCGGCAAGGTCACCCACGAAGACGGTTATCACTAGGAGGGTCGTTCCATGTCCGGCAAACCTTCGTTGCACGAGATTGAACAGGCCGAGAAACAGCCACTGTGGCGGCGCCTGGGGTGGTTGGCGATGATCTGGACCGGCAGCGTGCTGGCCCTGTTTGTCGTGGCCAGCCTGATGCGCATGTTCATGAATGCGGCGGGCCTGAGCACGCACTGACATCCCAAAACCGGGCTTGATGGCCCGGCCTTTCAACCCTGCCCCTCGCAAGAGCGGCAGGGTTTTTTTATTTGCGTGCTTTGAGGATCACGAATTTTGGCGAAGTGGCGACTTGTTCTACACCGCGAAACAGGCGTGCCAGCTTGGTGTGATAACCCAAGTGGCGGTTGCCGACTATATAGAGGGCGCCACCCACCACCAGCGTCTCCCGTGCCTGCTGGAACATGCGCCAGGCGAGGAAGTCGCCGACCACTTGCTGTTGGTGGAATGGCGGGTTGCACAGCACCACGTCCAGGGAATCGGGCTCCTGGCCGGCCAGGCCATCGGCGGCGCGCACGATCACGTCACGTTGGCCGAGGGCGGCCTGCCAGTTTTCCTGCGCCGACTGCACGGCCATATAGGACTCGTCCACCAAGGTGTACTGCGCGTCGGGGTTCTGCAGTGCGCTGGCAATTGCCAGCACACCGTTGCCGCAGCCCAGGTCCGCCACGCGGGCGCTGCCGAGGTTTTTCGGCAGGTGCGGGAGGAAGGCACGGGTGCCGATATCCAGGCCTTCGCGGCAAAACACGTTGGCATGGTTGAGCAGCTCGATGGCTGGCGCGTCCAGGGTGTAACGGGTCGGGTAGGGCGAGACCGCCAGCGGGCGATCTTCAACAGTGGCGATCAACAGCCGCGCTTTTTTCACGGCCAGCGAGGCGTGCATCGGCCCGACATAACGCTCCAGCAACTCCCCGGCGGCCCGTGGCAAGTGCTTGACCATCGCTCCGGCGATGACTTCGGCGCCCGGGGCCAGTTGGCCTTGCAGGCGTATCAGTTGCTCTTCCAGCAGCGCCAGCGTCTTGGGGACACGGATCAGCACGCGGTCAAAGGGCCCGCTCGGCACCTGGCTGGCGGGTATGAAGGGCACCGCGTCGAATGCCTTGTGGTTGCGCGCCAGGTTTTTCTCCAGCCCCTGGGCCGCGAGAAAGGAGTCGCCGCTGGAGGTCACTTGCACCTGGCCTTCAAGGCTGGCCGCCAGGGCACCAAAGCTGTCGTTGAGCACCAGCACGCGTGTGGCGGCGCTCGGTTGCTGCTGCGCCAGATGGCTGAGCAGGTACTCGTCGGCGGCATCGAAGGCTTGCAGCGGATCGTTGTGTTGTTCTGGCTGGCGGATCAGATCGAGCTGGGCGAAGGGGCTTTCGAGCAGGGGCATGGCGGGGGAGGCTCTGGGTAATCGATGGGTGTTTGGCAGTCTACGGCCAAACCGTCTAAGTGAACGGCGAGGCGAGACCCGGGGGGCTGCTTCATCACTCAGAATTGGCCGTAAATGTTACGTTTTTTCCGACGGGATTACATGGGGTGTTTCTGTACTCTCTAGAAAAGTCCCGCTCTTGCCGCACAGAGAACAGCCGCGATCTTGTTGGTGACGCCGAGCTTTTTGCATATGTTGCTTGTGTGAAAGCCCACCGTGCGCGGCGAGATCGAGAAAATGCTCGCGATTTCTTCCGCGGTCTTGCCCATGCCCGACCATTTGAGAATTTCCGTTTCTCGCGCAGTCAGCGTACACGGGGTGTTGACACTGGACTTGTTCGCGTATTGCTGTGCAACGGCAGCATGCATGGCATGGCACAACCACAATACGTTGCCGGCCTTTTCATACAGCTCTTGCGGGCTGACTTCACCGGTACCGCGCCCCAGCGTCAGCATGCTGTAGACACCCTGAAAGTCGTGTACAGGTTGTGTCCATGCCTGATGCACTCCAAACGATTGGGCCAGTGACCACAACCCAGGAGCGGCACTGAAGGCCTTCTCTTCCCATACGATAGGAAGTACGCAGCGTTTGCAGTGGGCAACTACAGGGTCTACATCAAAGAAGTGAGCTTGTTGATAGAGATTGCTCCATCCATTTGGATAGTTGTTGATTTGGATCGGCTTGCTTTTGTTGTTGGGTAGTTGAGAACTCATTGTGAATGAACAGTATTGGAAGCCGAGTTCATGGATATGGTGGGTGACCATGTCAAAAATTGCTTCGATCTCGCTTTTATCTTCCAGTTTGGGGAGCCGAGTATTACGCCAGTTCACCATTGATAACTCTCCATGGGTTGCTATGTGGCGCGGATACGTCCTCATTCCAGCGCTTCACGGGAATTAGTGTAGGACATGCCTTACGCGGCAAAGTAAAAAAATCGACAGTACGCTTAGCTGATACGGCACTGTTTTTTGTACGAGAAATGGTTTTTTTGTATAGGAAATGTAGGGTGAAGTTATTTTTTTATTGGATTTAAGGGGTTGTGAACGACATCAAAATGATGGCGTTTATATGAAGTGGTTAATCTGAATTTGGATTGGCGGTGTGTTAATAGCGAAATATTTAGTCTGAGTAAAAGCCCGCGCTTTTCCGAAAACCGTCTTGAAGGGTTGACACGTTTCAGCGGATTGCACGATGCCGCCGCTCTGCCCCGCAGCAATGCCAGTACAAATCAATGGTGTTTGCGCACACGGCTTTGAGAGAAACTAGGCGCCTGTGTAAAACGGAGTTCCCCATGACGGCCAGTGCTGAGAAATTTACCCGGCAGACCCTGCTCGACGTGCAATCGTTGACCCCTAGCCTCTTCACCCTGCGCACCACCCGTGACCCGGGCTTTCGTTTCACCGCTGGCCAGTTCGTGCGCCTGGGGGTGACCAAGGCGGATGGCAGCACCGTCTGGCGCGCTTATTCCATTGTGTCGTCGCCCTTTGACGAACACCTCGACTTTTTTTCCATCGTTGTGCCCGGTGGTGAGTTCACCAGTGAGCTGAGTCGCTTGCAGGCGGGCGATACCTTGATGGTGGAGCGCCAGGCCACGGGCTTCCTGACCCTGAACCGTTTTGTCGACGGGCGTGACCTGTGGCTGCTGGGCACGGGCACCGGGGTGGCGCCGTTCCTGTCGATCCTGCAGGACTTCGAGGTCTGGGAGAAATTCGAGCGCATTGTTCTGGTGTATAGCGCCCGGGAGGCCAAGGAGCTGGCTTATCAAGCGCTTATCAGGGAGTTGGGCGAGCGCGAATACCTGGCCGAGTACGCGCACAAGCTCACCTACATCCCCATCGTCACCCGCGAGCAGCACCCCGGCGCGTTGAATGGACGCATCACCACGCTGATCGAGAATGGCGAGCTGGAGCAGGCGGCCGGCGTCGAGTTGACCCCGCAACACTCGCGCGTGCTGATTTGCGGCAATCCGCAGATGGTCGATGACACCCGTCAATTGCTCAAGCAGCGCGATATGCAACTGAGCCTGAGCCGGCGGCCTGGCCAGGTGGCGGTGGAAAACTACTGGTAATAAAAAAGGCGCCTCGAACAGGCGCCTTTTTCATACCGGCTTCGGTTAAAGCGGCTTGTCGTTCTGTGCCTTGAGCAGATCGCGGATCTCACCCAGCAACACTTCTTCCTTGGTCGGCGTCGGCGGCAGGCTTGGCGCCACGGCCTCTTCCCGTTTCAGGCGGTTGATGGCCTTCACGCCCATGAAGATCGCAAACGCGACGATCACAAAGTCGATCACGCTCTGGATGAACTTGCCGTACGCCAGCACCACCGCAGGCACATCGCCCTGTGCGGCTTTGAGCGTAATCGCCAGGTCGCCAAAGTCCACGCCACCGATCAACAGACCAATGGGCGGCATCACCACGTCGCCTACAAACGAGGAAACAATTTTGCCGAAGGCTGCGCCGATGATGATACCGACGGCCATATCGACCACATTACCTTTGACCGCGAAGGCCTTGAACTCACTTATCACGCCCATAGGTTATTCCTTGTTACAGATGAGAAGGGTGGAGGTCAGTGTAAGTCAGTCGTAGAGGGCTTGCGCGACACAACTGTTAACACTGTTAGGTTTTATCGACACATTAAAACGCAAATAGTTTGCAAAGTGCCATCAATCGCGCGCGAATTACTCGTCATTTCAACGGCTTACCACATTATTTTTTCAATCGACCTGGTGCTGTTTTTCTATTTATCTTCCGGCTCGCGGGTCACTAGCCTCTGGCAAGCACAACTGAATGTGCACTAAAAAAACCAGAGGAAACCTCGATGAAGAACCCAATGAACCGCGGGCCTGTTTCGGCGCGATCCGTGCTGGTACTGGTGACCGCCAGCCTGCTGTCCCTGTCGGTGCAGGCCGCCAACCTGACCCGCGATAACGGCGCTGCCGTGGGCGACAACCAGAACTCGCAGACTGCCGGCGCCAACGGCCCGGTACTTCTCCAGGACGTGCAGCTTATTCAAAAGTTGCAACGCTTCGACCGTGAACGCATCCCCGAGCGCGTAGTGCATGCCCGTGGCACCGGCGCCCACGGTACGTTCACCGTCACCGACAACCTCAGCGACCTGACCAAGGCCAAGGTCTTCGCCGCAGGCGAGGCGACCCCGGTATTCGTGCGCTTCTCGGCGGTGGTCCACGGCAACCATTCCCCGGAAACCTTGCGCGACCCACGCGGCTTCGCCACCAAGTTCTACACCGCCGAAGGTAACTGGGACTTGGTAGGCAATAACTTCCCGACGTTCTTTATCCGCGACGCCATCAAGTTCCCGGATATGGTCCACGCCTTCAAGCCGGACCCGCGCACTAACCTGGACGACGATTCACGCCGTTTCGACTTCTTCTCCCATGTACCCGAGGCCACCCGTACATTGACCGAGTTGTACTCCGACTCCGGTACCCCGGCCAGCTATCGGGAAATGGACGGCAATGGCGTACATGCCTACAAGTTGGTCAATGCCAAGGGCGAAGTGCACTACGTCAAGTTCCACTGGAAGAGCCTGCAAGGCATCAAGAACCTTGATCCCAAGCAAGTTACCGAAGTGCAGGGGCGTGATTACAGCCACATGACCAACGACTTGGTCACCCACATCAACAAAGGCGATTTCCCCAAGTGGGACTTGTACGTGCAAGTGCTCAAACCTGAGGACCTGGCCAAGTTTGACTTCGACCCGCTGGACGCCACCAAGATCTGGCCAAATGTTGCCGAGCGCAAAGTCGGGCAGATGGTGCTGAACCGCAACCCGGCGAATGTGTTCCAGGAAACCGAACAGGTCGCCATGGCCCCGGCCAACCTGGTGCCGGGCATCGAGCCGTCGGAAGACCGCCTGCTGCAAGGCCGGGTGTTCTCCTACGCCGACACCCAGATGTACCGCCTGGGGGCCAACGCCCTGCAACTGCCGATCAACGCACCTCGGGTGACCGTCAACAACGGCAACCAGGATGGCGCGATGAACTTCGGCAAGACCACCAGCGGCGTGAACTATCAGCCAAGCCGCCTGCTGCCACGGGAAGAACCGCAAGCCGCGCGCTATAGCCAGTCGCCACTGACGGGCAGCACCCAGCAAGCGAAGATCCAGCGTGAGCAGAACTTCAAGCAGGCTGGCGATTTGTACCGTTCCTTCAGTAAGAAAGAGCGTCAGGACTTGATCGAAAACTTCGGCGGCTCCCTGGCCACCACCGATGACGAGAGCAAGCACATCATCCTGTCGTTCCTCTACAAGGCGGACCCTGAGTACGGCACCGGCGTGGCCAAGGTCGCCAAAGGTGACCTGGCGCGCGTGAAGGCGCTGGCAGACAAACTGACGGACTGATCCGTTGGTCACGGCTGGCGCCCTTGATTGGGCGCTGGCTTTTGGCAGGAGAACACCCATGCGTATTTCCATCGGGCTGCTGCTGGCCATGCTGGCCTTTGTTGCCCATGCCGGGCCGCCAGAGCCGGCGGCGCTCAAGGCGCAGTTGCAGGACTACTATTTCGACGCGGCGCGCCGTGGCGATCTCGATATGCTCAACACCTTCATCGACGCTGGCTACGGCCTCAATACCCGGGACGACAAGGGCTACACCGCCCTGATCCTGGCGGCGTATCACGGCCAGGGCGCGTTCGTGGAGCGCCTGCTCACGGCCGGCGCCGACGCGTGCGTGCAGGACAACCGCGGCAACACCGCGCTGATGGGCGCGATCTTCAAGGGCGAGCTGAAAATCGCCCAGCGCCTGCTGAGCACCCACTGCAACCCTGACCAACGCAATGGCGCCGGGCAGACGGCGGCCATGTACGCCGGGTTGTTCAAGCGTGTTGAACTGCTGGACGAATTGAAAGCCAAGGGCGCTGACCTCAATGCAGAAGACCCCGTCGGCAACAGCGCTGCACGCTTGGCCAGCGGTGAAATTCGGACCCCGGCAGCGCGCTGAGCTATCATCGCGGTTTTTCGGTTTGAGGTTCTCGAATGGCAAAGGCCAAGCGCATGTACGGCTGCACAGAGTGCGGCGCGACCTTTCCCAAGTGGGCCGGCCAGTGCGGCGAATGCGGTGCGTGGAACACCCTGACTGAAACCATGATCGAAAGCGGCGGCGCGGCGGCACCTACCGGGCGTGCGGGCTGGACCGGGCAGCAGGCGCAGATCAAGACGCTGGCCGAAGTCAGCGTCGAAGAGATCCCGCGCTTTTCCACCGCCTCCGGCGAGTTGGACCGCGTCCTCGGCGGCGGCCTGGTGGACGGCTCGGTGGTGCTGATCGGCGGCGACCCCGGCATCGGCAAATCCACCATCCTCCTGCAAACCCTGTGCAGCATCGCCAGCCGCATGCCGGCGCTGTACGTCACCGGGGAAGAATCCCAGCAACAAGTGGCCATGCGCGCCCGGCGCCTGGGCTTGCCCCAGGACCAACTGCGGGTGATGACCGAAACCTGCATCGAAAGCATCATCGCCACGGCGCGGATCGAAAAGCCCAAGGTCATGGTGATCGACTCGATCCAGACCATTTTCACCGAACAGCTGCAATCGGCACCGGGCGGCGTGTCCCAGGTGCGTGAAAGTGCGGCGCTGCTGGTGCGCTATGCCAAGCAAAGTGGCACGGCGATCTTCCTGGTCGGGCATGTGACCAAAGAGGGCGCGTTGGCCGGGCCGCGGGTGCTGGAGCACATGGTGGATACCGTGTTGTATTTCGAGGGTGAGTCCGACGGCCGCCTGCGATTGCTGCGGGCGGTGAAGAACCGCTTTGGTGCGGTCAACGAACTGGGGGTGTTCGCCATGACCGACCGGGGGCTGAAAGAAGTCTCCAACCCGTCGGCGATTTTCCTCACACGCGCTCAAGAAGAAGTCCCCGGCAGCGTGGTCATGGCAACGTGGGAAGGCACCCGGCCGATGCTGGTGGAAGTGCAAGCGCTGGTGGACGACAGCCACCTGGCCAACCCGCGCCGCGTGACCCTGGGCCTGGATCAGAACCGCCTGGCGATGTTGCTGGCGGTGTTGCATCGCCATGGTGGCATTCCGACCCACGACCAGGACGTGTTCCTCAACGTGGTGGGCGGGGTCAAGGTGCTGGAGACCGCGTCCGACCTGGCGTTGATGGCAGCGGTGATGTCCAGCCTGCGTAACCGGCCGTTGCCCCACGACCTGCTGGTGTTTGGTGAAGTGGGCCTGTCGGGCGAGGTGCGTCCGGTGCCGAGTGGCCAGGAGCGGTTGAAAGAGGCGGCCAAGCATGGCTTCAAGCGGGCGATCGTGCCCAAGGGCAATGCGCCGAAGGAGTCGCCGCCGGGGATTCAGATTATTGGCGTGACGCGGCTGGAACAGGCGTTGGATGCACTGTTCGAATAATCAGCAACACTGCAAAAACCATGTGGGAGCGGGCTTGTGTGGGAGCGGGCTTGCTCGCGAAGGCTGTGTGTCAG
>NZ_JANLGL010000066.1:0-29034 GCF_024655625.1 Pseudomonas sp. 18.1.10 | reverse complement strand
GACTGATCCACCGCTTTCGCGAGCAAGCCCGCTCCCACACAAGCCCGCTCCCACATTTTCTTGACCGAGTCACGCCGCCGCTTGCCGCCCCGGAATCGCCGCAATCAGTTCCCGGGTGTACTCCGTAGCGGGCCGGTTGAAGATGTGTTCCACCGAGCCATGCTCAATCACGCGACCCTGACGCAGCACCAACACCTGGTGCGCAAAGTTGGCCACCACCGACAGGTCGTGTGACACCAGCACATAGGCAATGCCCATCTCCCGTTGCAGTTCTTCCAGCAGGTCGAGAATGTGCGCCTGCACTGACACATCCAGGGCGCTGACCGGTTCATCCAGCAGCAACAGATCCGGTTTCAACGCCAGGGCGCGGGCGATGGCGACGCGTTGGCATTGCCCACCGGAGAGTTCGCGGGGCAGGCGGTCGAGGTAGCTGACCGGCAGGTGTACGCGGCCGATCAGTTCGCGCGCGGCCTGTTCCAGGGCGGCGCCCTTGAGCAGGCCGAAGGATTCCAGCGGCTCGACAATACTCTCGAAAATCGTCAAGCGTGGGTCCAGCGCGGCGAACGGGTTCTGCTGCACCAGCTGGATGCGTTGGCGCAGCGGGCGGAATTCGCGCCAGCTGAGGTCGGTGATGTCCTGTTGTTCGAAGTGCACGCGGCCGTGGCTGGGTTTCTCCAGGCCGAGGGCGATGCGCAGCGCGGTGCTCTTGCCCGAGCCGGACTCACCGACAATCGCCAGGGTCTGCCCGGGGTACACCTCCAGACTCAGGTCCTCCAGAGCGAGGAAGGTGCTGGCTTCGCCCTTGACCTTGGGCAGCGCGAAAGTCTTGCCGACGTGGTGCAGGCTGAGGATCGGCGCCTGCGTCGGGTCCAGGTTCAGCAAGGGTTCGCGGCGCCTGGCGAACGCCGGCGCGGCGGCGATCAGGGCGCGGGTGTAGTCGTGTTGCGGCGCGTCGAGGATCTGCCGGGGCGGGCCCTGTTCTACCAGCTCACCGTGCTGCATCACCAGGATGCGGTCCGCGCGGTCGGTGGCCACGCCGAGGTCGTGGGTGATAATCAGCAGCGAAATCCCGCGCTCACTGACCAGGCGTTGCAAGTGGTCGAGGATCTTGCGCTGCACGGTGACGTCAAGGGCGCTGGTGGGCTCGTCGGCGATTATCAGGCGCGGGTTGCCGGCCAGGGCAATGGCGATCAGCACCCGCTGGCGCATGCCACCGGAGAGCTCGTGAGGATATTGGCGGGCGCGCAATACCGGTTTGTCGATGCCCACCTGTTGCAGCAGCTCGACAATATCGGCATCCACGCCGGGGTAGCGTTTGCCGTTTGCCAGGATCAGCGCTTCAGCGATCTGCTGGCCGACGCGCAAGGTCGGGTTGAGGCTGACCATCGGGTCCTGGGGCACCAGCCCGACGGTGCGGCCGCGCACGCCACGCTTCTGGCGTTCGCTGGCGTGGGTCAGCTCGTTGCCCGCGATCCACAGCGCGCCGCCGCTGATCTGCGCGTTGTCCGGCAGCAAGCCGAGGATCGCGTTGGCGAGGGTCGATTTGCCCGAGCCGGACTCGCCGACAATCGCCACGGTCTCGCCCTCGGCAATCGCCAGCGACAGCTGTTTGACGGCGGCGGTGAGTTGCCCGCCGGAACGGTAGCTGACACTGAGTTGGCGCACATCCACTAAAGCGCTCATCGCTGGGTCTCCTCGAAGGTGCGGGCGATATGGTTGAGGCTGAACACCACGGCCACCAGGAACAGGCCGGGCAACAGGGATACCCATGGCGCGGTGATCAAAAAGTGCCGGCCGTTGGCGATCAGCGTGCCCCACTCGGCAGCCGGCGGCACCGCGCCGAAACCGAGGAAGCTCAGCCCGGCTGTGGCGAGGATCGCTGCGCCGAAATCCAGGGTCGCCAACACTGCCACCGGGCCCCAGGCATTCGGCAGGATATGGCGCAGTAAGGTCCGCCCCCAGCTGGCGCCGCCCAGGCGCGCGGCTTCGACATAGGGCAGGGTCTTGACCCGAAGTACTTCGGCGCGGGTGGTGCGGGCAAACCCCGGAATGATGCCGACGCCCACGGCGATGGCCACCGGCACCGTACCAAAGCCAATGGCCGTGACAATTGCCAGGGCCAGCAGCACGCCGGGCAGGGCCAGCAACACATCGACAACACGCATAATCAGCGAGTCGATCCGCCCGCCGGCAAAGCCCGACAGAATGCCCAGCCCAAGCCCGCCCACCAGCGCAATACCCACCGCCAGCGACGCCGCCAGCATCGACAGGCGTGCGCCGTAGACCACCCGGGTAAACAGGTCGCGGCCCAGTTCATCGGTGCCGAACCAGTGGGTCAAGTTGGGCGCGCGCAGCTTGTCGGCAGGGGAGGTGGCGTAGGGGTCAAAGCCGGTCAGCAGGTGCGGGAGCACGGCACTGACCAGCGCGAACAGCACCAGCAGCAGCGCCAGGCTGAAACCGGGTTTGCGCAACAACGGCAACAACACCGCCGTGGTGCGTTGCAGGCGGCTGCGGCGGCGCCACAGCGGATGGCTGGCCGGGATGGCTTGGCCGTGCAGGTTCTGCTCAAGGATGGTCATGGTCTAGGACACCTTTGGCGTGTGGGAGATACGCGGGTCGAGCCACGGGTACAGCAGGTCCACCAGCAGGTTGACCAGCACAAACGCCGCCGCCGACACCGCGACGATGGCCAGCACCACCGGGATGTCCTGGCGCAGCACGGCTTCCTGGGCCAGGCGGCCGATGCCGGAGCGGGCGAAGATGGTTTCCACCAGCACCGCACCGGACACTGTGTTGCCCACCTGCAAGCCAATCAGCGTGAGGATCGGCAGCGCCGCGTTCTTGAAACCGTGGCGCGCCTGCACCTGGCCGCGGCTGAGGCCCTTGGCGTAGGCGGTGACGATGTACGACTCTCGCCACACCCCCTGGAAACTGCGTTGCAGCACCTGGGCGTACACCGCCGCGCTGGGAATCGCCAGGGTCACGGCGGGCAATATCAGGCTTTCAAAGCCCTTGCTGCCGGTGGCCGGAAACCAGCCCAGGCCAAACGCAAACACCTGGATCAACAGCAAGCCCATCCAGAACACCGGCACCGAAAAGCCCAGGGACGGCAGGCGCGTCAGGGCCTTTTTCAACGGCTGCCAGCGGACGTACGCGGTCAGGTAGGCCAGGCCGATGCCGCCGAGCAACGACAACACGATGGCCAGGCCGGCCAGGGACAGGGTTTGCGGCAAACGCTCCACCAGCAATTCAGCCACCGGGCGGTTCATCGACAGCGACTGGCCGAAGTCGCCGCGCAACGCGCCCCACAGCAGGTCGAAGTACTGCTCGAACACGCCCTTGTCCAAGCCGTAATAGGCCCGCGCCTTGGCCAGGTCTTCCACCGACAGCGCATCGGCCTCCATGCCCGAGGCGCTGAGCATCAGGGACAGGGTGTCGCCCGGCAGCAGATACAGGATGAAGTACGTGATGCTGTAGGCGCCCCACAACACCAGCAGCGCCTGGCCGACACGGCCGATCAGGTAGCGGCTCATGGCGTGCCGATCTCGATATCACCCAGCAGGGCGAAACCTTCGGCGGTCCAGCGGAAGTTTTTCACCTTGGCCGAGGTCGCGGCCTGCCACACCCGCTCATACACCGGGAACGCCGAGCTTTCATCGATCAGCAGGTCTTGCAGGGCGCCATAGGCCGCCGCGCGTTGTGGACCCTGGGTGGCGGTGATGCCCGCATCGAACAAGCCCTTGGCTTTTTCCAGTGTGGCCGGCTCGTAGGTGTTGGTGGCGACGGTGGAGCTGTTGGCGGTGCGTGGGTCGAGGATGGTTTGCAGGATGATCGGGTCGGCGCGGGTCATGTAGTTGATCGTCAGGTCGTAGTTGCCGGCGGAGTTGTTGGCGACCCACTCGGCGCGGGTGACCACGCTGAGTTTCAACTCGATGCCGACCTTGCGCAGTTGGTCCTGGATCAGCACGTCGCCGGCGGTTTCCGCCGGGCTGATGTTGTAGCTCAGGCTCAGGCGCTTGCCGTTTTTCTGCCGGTAACCGTCGGCGCCCTTGGCCCAGCCGGCTCCATCCAGCAGCTGTTCGGCGCCCGCCGGGTCATAGCCGAGCTTGGCCGCCTGGCTCTTGGCGAAGGGCGTGGTCACGTCGAAGATGCCTTGCACCACCGGGAACTCGGCGTTGTACACGGTGCTGGCGTAGCTGGTGCGGTCGATGGACTTCTGCACCGCCAGGCGTACTTGCCGGTCGGCGAGGATGCGTTCGCCACGGGTGTTGGGGTAAAGGTTCAGCGCCGGGCCTGGCAGCGAGCGGCTCTGGATGGTCGCGCCCTTGGACTGGAACAGCTTCAGGTCCACCTCGGAGAACGGGTTGCGCGGCCACAGGATGTCGGCCTTGCCTTGCAGGAACAGGCCGTTACGCACGCTTTCTTCGGGGATGTAGCTGATGTCGATGGCGTCCAGATGGGCTTCGCCCTGGTTTTTCATATTGGCCGAGGCCCAGGCGTAGCCTTTGCGTTTGGTCAGGTGCGCGCCGACTTCCGGGGTGTAGCTCGCCAACACGAAGGGCCCGGTGCCGATGATCTTGCCCAGGGAGCGCTCCTTGACGGTCAGCGCATAGGAGGCGGGCGCGAGGATCGCCAGGTTGGTGGTGGAAGTGGCCTGCAAGAAACCCGCGTTGGGCCGCGACAGCACCAGTCTGACGGTGAAGTCATCCACCACTTCGGCATGGTCGTAACCCGCCAGGTAGGTCGCACCAAACGTGGCCGGCAGCTCGGTGGCCAGGGCCTTGTCGCTGTCGAACGCGGTCTTCACTGCCTTGGCATCGAAGCGTTCGCCGTTGCTGAAGGTCACGTTGTCGCGCAGGTGAAAGGTGTAGGTCAGCGCGTCGTCACTGACCTCCCAGCTTTTGGCCAGCCACGGGATGATCTTGCCGGTTTCTGGGTCTTGGTCAGTGAGGGACTCGGCGACATTGCGCAGCAGCACCCGGTGTTCCAGCCAATAGACCTGGAACGGGTCGACGCTGACCAGAATCGTGTTGTCGCCAAAGAACGCGATGTTCAGGGTTTTGTTGGCCTGGGCCTGCTCACCCGAAGGCGAGCAACCGGCCAGGGCCAGCGCCAGGGCGCACGGGGCCAGCAAGCGGCTCATCAAGTTGGAGGTAGTCAATGGTTAGCCCTCATGTGGCGGTTCGGGTGCATGCACGGTGTGGATCAGAAGTCGTAGGCCAGCTTGGTGTACCAGTAGCCGCCGCCCGGGTAGAACGGCGGGTTGCCGTAGGCCGCCAGGCCCAGGTTGCTGTACACCGCGTGCTTGTCGGGGCGCACGTCGAAGATATTGGTGCCGCCGATGCTCACGGTGAGGTGGTCGACGAAGGTGTAGCTCACGTCCAGGTCGGTGATCCATTTGGCGCCGAAACTGCGGTCGCCGCTGGGGTTGACCGCGAGGGTCTTGACCGCGCCGTAGCGCGCGGTTTGCAGGTTCACCGCGAGGTCTTCGATTTTCCAGTTGGCGCCGAGGATCCATTTGGTCTTGGGCGAGGCGTCGGTGAGGTCGCCGGCGCGGTCGCGGCCCACCAGGGTCACGCCGGTGTTAGCCAGCGCGGCCGGGGTGTCGCGGCTGTCCTGGATGGTGGTCTTGTTCCAGTTGAAGCCCAGGCTCCAGCGCACCTCGCCATAGGCGTCCAGCGGCGTGGTGTGGTCGGCGACCACGTCCAGGCCCTTGGTGCGGGTGTCGAAGGCGTTGGTGTAGTAGTTGACCCAGGTGCCGGACGGCACGCCTTGGGCGGTGAGGATCGCGTTGATCGCGCCGTTGCCGCGGTCGTAGATGTTGCTGGTGAGGGCGATGCGGTCGTCGATGTCGATCAGGTAGGCGTCGGCGGTGATGCTGGTGCGCGGCGCCGGCTGCCAGGTGAGGCCGAGGCCGAGGTTGCGTGATTTTTCCGGCTTGAGGTCATCGCCACCGAGGGCCTTGGCCAGGTTGCTGCCCGACGGCGTCAGGCGGGTCACGGCGGGCACCACGTTGCCGTCGGCATCCAGGGCCACGCGGTTGTCGGCGACGGTGTAGCCGATCTGCGTGAGCGATGGCGCACGGAAGCCGGTGCCGACGGTGCCGCGCACGGCCACGCTGTCGGTCAGCTCATAGCGTGAATTGACCTTGAGGCCGAAGGTGTTGCCCGAGTCATCGTCGTAATGTTCGACGCGACCGGCCACGTCCAGGAACCATTTATCGGTCAGGTCAAAACCCAGGTCCAGGTAACCGGCGACGTTGTTGCGGATCAGGCTGACTTCATCTTCCGGGCGGATCGTCACCGCCGCCTGCGCGCCCGAGGCGGCGGGGTAGGTGCCGGTGATATAGGCCTCGCGGTCACCGGCGAAGGTGCTGAAATGCTCCCAGCGATGTTCCAGGCCGGCCGACACCTGCACCGGCGAGGTCAGGTTGAACAGGCTGTCGTAGCGGCGGGTGAAGTCGAGGTTGTTGACCCACTGTTCAAAGCGGAAAGTCGCCAGGTTGTCGAACTTGGTTGGCGACGCTGTCCCCAGCGACGGGTTGATATTCAGGTCGCTGGAATGGTGCACATTGTTGCGCCCGTAGGTGGTGCTCAGGTCCCAGTTCCATTCGGCCAGTTCACCCTTGCCGCCAAACAGCAACTGGTAGTCGCGGTCCTTGATGTTGTTCAGCGGGAAGTAACCGTCGGGGAACACCTCGGGCACGGCGGCGGTGCCGGTGGGCAGGCGGAAATAGTTGGCGGCTTCGGCATCCCGTTCACCGTAGGTGGAGAACGAGTACAGCGTGAGGTCTTCCAGAGGCAGTTCGGCGTTGTAGGCGAGGTTGAAGGCCTTGAGATCGGGGTCGCCGTTCTTGATCGCCACGCGGTCCCAGGCCGCTTCCTTGGCCGGGTCGTTGAAGGCCTTGACGCTGCTGTCGGCCTTGTCGTTCCACGACGCATTGCCGCGTTTGCGCGCGTCGGCGGAGAGGTGGAAAAAGCCGCCCTGGCCCAGCTCGAAGCCTTGGTCGCCGGCCACCTTGATCGTCTCGCCTTCGCCTGAAAACAGCTGGCCGTAGCTGGTTTCCAGATGGCCGCCGCTCTTGCTGTTTTTGAGGATGATGTTGATCACGCCCGCCACCGCATCCGAGCCGTACTGCGCGGCGGCGCTGTCTTTGAGCACTTCGATATGGTCCACGGCGCTGACCGGGATCAGGTCGATGTCTACCGCATTCGCGCCGCTGTTGTCGATGGACCCGCGCTGGCCGGTGGCGCCGTTGTGCCGGCGTTTGCCATTGACCAGCACCAGGGTGTACGCCGGGCCCAGGCTGCGGTTGCTCAAGGGCCGCGTCACCGAGTTGTAGCCGGCGATATTGGTGCCGAAGTTGAACGACGGCAGCAACTTGGCAATCGCCTCGGACAACTCCGCGCGGCCGGTCTTGAGCAACTGGTCGCTGTTGATCACGTCAATCGGCGCCGGGCTGTCGGCCACGGTGCGCTCCTGGCCGCGCAGGCCGGTGGAGATCACGGTCACGGTGTCGAGCTTGGCGTCATCGGCAAACGACGGCGCGGCGGTCAAGAGCAGGGAGCTGGTCAGCAAGGACAGGTGGAACTTTTTCAGCGGTAGGGCGCAGGCGAGATCGGGCATGTCAGCAATAGTCCATTAATTCTGGTACTGGCCCGTGGCGTGGGTACAGCTTCGAAAGCGTGGTAGGGGAAACGATTAAGGTGGGGTTGAACTGAATTTATTACTATAAAAAACCTGAGTGAAATTCTTTTTTCGAATAAGCTAATTATTAAATATTGTTATTTAGATAATTTATAAAATTATTAATTTTCATGATCGTTCCAGCACTCGGCGTGGGAACGATCAAATCGAAGTGGTGTGTGTTGAGTCGGATACATTTCACGGGTTACGTCGCGAATGAGATGGATTATCAATTCTGTTTATTTCGGCATTTTTATCCCTTAAACTTCGCGCCGCTGGCGTTTGGCTACCTGTGCGCCCGCAGAAAAAACAATAACTAGCTGGCGTAGGGGTGCAGGGCGTGAATGTCAAAAAAACTACAATCGCGATGGCCGTAGGGTCCATGGCGTGCCTGGCGCACGGGGCCTGGGCGGCGGAGAGCAACAGCCTGGAAATCGCGCCGATCACGGTCAGCGGTGAAAAAATCAACCGCACCCTGGAGCAAACCCAATCCAGCGTGGTGGTGGTGACCGAACAGCAGCTGCGCGACAAGGCCGACCACAGCCTGGTCGACGTCTTCGCCCGTACGCCCGGCGTGTACAGCCAGGCCGGCAATGAAAACTGGGGGATTCGCGGTGTACCGGTGTCCGGTTTCGACGACCAGGGCCCGGCTACCCTCAATGGCGCGGTGTCGGTGTATGTCGATGGCGCCGTCCAGCCCAACCGTACCCTCACACTGACGCCGACCGGCTTGTGGGATGTGGAACAGGTCGAAGTGTTCCTCGGCCCGCAGTCCACCACCCAGGGCCGTAACTCCCTGGCCGGCGCCGTGGTGATCCAGACCCGCAACCCGACGTTCCAGCCGAAGTTTTCGGCGCAGACCAACGTGGGCAACTACGGCGAAAAAGGCGCGGCCGTGGCCGGTGGCGGGTCCATCGTCGACGACAAGATCGCCGGGCGTATCGCCCTGGATTATCAAGACGGCGACGGCTACATCGACAACATCGCCCTGGGCAAGGACGCCAACCCCCATCGCACCAGCAATGCGCGCGGCAAATTGCTCATCGTGCCCACCGATGACCTCGATGTGCTGCTGACTTACGCCCACAACGAGCACCGCCAGGGCGACAACTCGGTGATGCGCACCAAGGACAAGGTGCGTTACTACAAGATTTCCTCCGACACCCAGGCCTACGACAACCTGATCCAGGACACGGTCAGCGCCAAGCTCGACTACCGCCTCGACGAGCACTGGTCGCTGACCAGCCTCACCGCCAACACCGCCTCCGACTACAACAACCGCCTGGACTTCGACCAGAACGCCGTCGACAACGAAGTGATCCGCCGGCGCCAGGATGGCAACCTGTTCAGCCAGGAACTGCGCCTCAACTACAGCTCGGACACGGTGAAGAGTTTTGTCGGCGCCTACTACGGCCACAACACCAACAACTTCCACGACCAGCTGTTGTTCGACGGCGATTTGGCGGCCACCGTCAAGGGCGCCACCACCATCGAAAACAAGGCGCTGTTTGGCGAAGTCGACTGGACCTTCGCCCCGCGCTGGACCCTGGTCACCGGCCTGCGCTACGACCGCGAGAGCAACGACACGAACATCAAGCAGGACGACCTGTCCGACGCGGGCAAGGTCAACAAATCCTTCGCGGCCGTGCTGCCCAAGCTGGGCCTCAACTACGAACTTGCTGCCGGCCAGTACCTCGGTTTTATGGTGCAGAAGGGCTATCGCGGCGGCGGCGTCAACGTGCGCTCCGGCAGTGGCCACGAGGCCTACGACCCGGAATACACCACCAACTACGAGTTGTCGTATCGCGGTTCATTCTTCGACGACACCTTGCGCACCCGCGCCAACCTCTACTACACCGACTGGAAAGACCAGCAGGTCAGCGTGCGCCAGGCCAGCACCAATATCATCAACGTGTACAACGCCGGGCGCAGCGATATCAAAGGCCTGGAAGTGTTCGTCGAGAAAGACCTCAGCGAACAGCTGACCCTGACCCTCGGCGGCGCGATCACCGACAGCCAGTACAAGGATTTCGTCACCGACCGCGGCCAGGACCGCAGCGGCGAAGCCTTCCTGTATGCGCCGAAGTACAAGGCCTCGGTGGGGGCCCTCTACCGCGTCAATGAGCGCCTGACACTGAACACCGACGTCACCTACCAGAGCAGTGCGCCGTCGGCGTATGAGTTCAACGCGGCCGGCAAGGTCACGGGCGAGCGTCGCAGCGACAACTACGTGCTGGCCAACTTCAGCAGCGAGTACAAGGTCACCCAGAACGTGGCGGTGTCGGGGTTTGTGAAAAATGCCTTCGACAAGCAGTACGTCACCAACAACCGTGATGACGAAATCATCGATGCTGGCGCGCCGCGTACGTTTGGCATGGCGGTGCGGTACGACATGTAGCTAGAGCCCCATTCACAAGGTTGCACCGGGCTAGTGTGGGAGCGGGCTTGCCCGCGATAGCGGTCGTTCAGTGATAGGTGTGCTGCCTGATCCACCGCTATCGCAGGCAAGCCAGCTCCCACATTTTGAACGGTGTTGATAGGGCAGGCGGTGTTCGGCCGCAGATCTTACAAACACAGCTGATCCCTGTGGGAGCTGTCGAGCTTTAGCGAGGCTGCGAAGGCGGCGGCATGGCTTGTAGAGAGGGTGCCTGACCGATCGCCATCGCAGGCAAGCCAGCTCCCACATTTTTGAGCCGTGTTGATGGATAGAAAGTGCTCGGCTGGAGATCTCACAAACACAGCCAATCCCTGTGGGAGCTGGCTTGCCTGCGATAGCGGTGGGTCAGTTATAGGTGTGTTGTCTGATCCACCGTATTCGCGAGCAAGCCCGCTCCCACACAAGCCCGCTCCCACACAAGCCCGCTCCCACAGGTTGATCTGATTTGTGTCTGGGATCTAGGTAACAATCCACACCGAAACACATAACCCACGCTGTGCCACCGGGTCACTGAACTCCAGCTCCACCCGCGTCCCCGTGCGCTCGGCGATGGCCTTGACGATCGACAGCCCCAGCCCGGAACCGGCCTCGTCGGTGCCCAGGCTGCGGTAGAACGGGTCGAACACCCGCGCCTGTTCCTCCACGGTAATCCCAGGCCCCGAATCCTTGATTTGCAGCTGCACCGCGCCCGCCATCATCGCCACCGACAGATCGATGCGCCCGCCCTCAGGGGTATAGCGGATGGCGTTATCCACCAGGTTCTTCACCAGGGTGAACAGGTCCATCGGGTTGAACCGCACCTGCACGTCCTGCGGGCTGTCCACGCCGATATCGATCCCCTTGCGCTCGGCCAGCGGCAGTAAATCCTCCAGCACCTGGCGATACACCTCATGCACCGAAAGCCCGGTTTGCACCCGCGCCGTGTTGGCTTGCGCTGTCGCCAGGCTCAGCAGTTGGTCGATCAGTTTGCGCCCGCGCTCGATGCCTCGGGACAACGGTTCGAAACGCTCGCGGGCCTGGGGCGACAGGTCCGCGCCGGCCAACCGGTCGGCCTGCAAGGCCAGCGCGGTCATCGGCGAGCGCAGCTCGTGGGCGGCGTCGGCGACAAAGCGCCGTTGGGTGTCCATCGCCTGGCCGACCCGGGCCAGCAGGCGGTTGATCGCCACCACAAACGGGCGCACTTCGGTGGGCAGGTGTTGCTCGTCAATCGGGTGCAGTTCGTGCTCGGCACGTCGGTCGATCTGCGCCGCCAGCACGCCAATCGGGCGGAACAGCTTGCGCACCAGATCGCCGACCACCAGCAACAGCACCGGCAACAGGATCAGGAACGGCAACAGGCTGCGCCACGCGCTTTCGCGGGCGTCCTTGTCCCGGGCCGCGGATTCCTGGGCCACGGCAATGCGCTCGCCGTGGGCGGTGGTGCGCACCAGCACGCGGAAGGCTTCGCCCGCCACTTCGACCGTTGCAAGGCCGTCGGCCAGGCTGGCGGGGAAGGGCAGCGGCAGGGCTTCATCGTTGCTGCCCGTGGCGTGCGCGCCGTCACCGAGGTGTTGGATAATCAGCCGGGTTTCTTCGTCATCACCGTCGATGGCCGTGCCCTGCGGGTACTTCAAGGTCATTTGCTGGCGGTCGTACACCATGGCGACCTGGCGCAAGGTCTCGTCCTGCTGTTCATGGGCCTCTTCAAAGGCCGAGACAAAGGCAAACACGCCTGCCAGCAGCGCCACCAACAGAATCGCCAGGGACAGCGTCACCGACAGGCGCAGTTGCACCGATTCACTCAAACGCCTTTTGAAACCATCCATCCCATGCCCCTGACATTCTTGATGACCTGACTGCCCAACTTGCGCCGCAAGGCGTGAATCAGGAACTCGATGGCGTTGCTTTCCACTTCGTTGCCCCAGCCATACAGGCGGTCTTCCAATTCACTGCGCGACAGAATCGCCCCGGGGCGAATCAGCAGGGCCTGCAACAGCGCAAACTCACGGCTGGACAGCGCCACGCCGGGTTGCCCATCGATAGTGGCCTGCTTCGACAGCAGGTCTAGCGTCACCACGCCATTGCCCAGCACCGACTGCGCGCTGCCGCCTTTGCGGCGCAGCACGGCGCGGATGCGCGCGAGCAGCTCGGGAATGTCGAAGGGTTTGAGCAGGTAGTCATCGGCGCCGCCATCCAGGCCGCGCAGGCGGTCGTCGAGACTGTCGCGGGCGGTGATGATTAGCAGCGGCACCGGGTTGTTGCGCGCGCGGAGGGTGTCCAGCACATCGAGGCCGTCCTTGCCGGGCAGGCCGAGGTCCAGCAGCACCAGGTCGTAGGGATGGGTGTCGAGGGCGGCCAGGCCGGTGAGGCCGTTCTTCACCCAGTCGGCGGCGTAGCTCGCATCGCTGAGGGCGCGCTGGATCGCGTCGCCAATCATGGGGTCGTCTTCGACCAGCAATATGCGCATCGCGCTCTCCGCTGAAATAGCCAACGCGGCGAGGTGATCGCCGCGTGTGTAGTGAAGCACCTGTGGCGCCAGGCGTCAGCCTTTCATCGCGTCGAAGGCCTTGAGCAGGTCATCCAGCGAGGCCTTGCAGTCGGCCCTGTTGGGGTTGCCGTCACGCAACGCCGAGAGCGCACGGTCGATGGCCTTGTCCAGCACGTGCCAGTCGTTGGCGGCACGCGGCTTGATCCCGGCTTCGGCGGCGTCCCAGCTGCTTTCCAGGTCCTTGATGCGGGCCTTGGCGCCGGCCAGGTCGTTTGTGGCTACGAGGGCGGAGACGTCCACGGCAATGTTGCGGAACTCCGACAGGTCGCCCAGCTTCGAGGCCTGGCGCTGGCTGGTGGAGGGGCTGGCATCGCTCGCCGGTTTATCGGCCGGTTTCGAGCAGCCGGTGGCGATGCTCAGCAGGGCAATGGCGCCGGCGATGGCCACGCGGCGAATTAGGTTTTGAACAGGGCGCATAAGGGTTTCCTTGAGTTGAGTATTCATTGGGTAATGGCTTTGCGGTTGCCGACACTGAGTTGCGCGACGGCCACCAGCAGCACGATCACGCAGAGGAAGATCGCGCTGGTCCAGTTGGCACCCATGCCCAGGCCGCCGTAGGTCTTGGCTTGGGTCAGCAGGTCGCCAAGGGACGCGCCGAAGGGTCGGGTGAGGATGTAGGCGATCCAGAACGTCAATACCGGGTTGGCCCCAAGACGCCAGGCCAGCAGGGCGACGCCGATCAAACCGGCGAAAATCATCGCGCCCACGGTGAAGCCCAGGCCCAGCGCTTCGGTGGCCAGGTCGCCGGCCGCAGTGCCGAGGGCAAAGGTGCAGAGCACCGTGGTCCAGTAGAACCACTCACGGCGCGGGGTCACGATGGCGCGGATCGACAGGCTGCGTTCAGTGCGGTACCAGACCATGAAATTGAGGGCCAGCAGCACCGAGAAAATCGCCGTGCTGGTGTAGAGGCTGACGTCGAGTTTGTCGGTGAGGATGTCAGTGATTTGTGTCCCGACGATGCTCACCAACACCACGGTCAACCAGTAGATCCACGGCGTATAGGCCTTGGTGCGCAGTTGGCCGAACAGCGCCACGGCCAGCAGCGCGGCCATGCCCAGGCTGGTCCAGCCGGCGCCGAAGCCCGCCTCCACGGCGAGGTAGTCCGCGCCGGTTTCACCCACGGTGGTGGACAGGATCTTGATGACCCAGAAGGCCAGCGTCACCTCGGGTACTTTGTTCAGCCAACGGGCTGCTGTGGCATTCATCGGGCTTACCCCTCCTTGATCGCGCTGTGGTTGGCGCAGGAGAGAAGGTACGGCACGACACTTAGCTGGGACTGAGGGCGCGGTTTTTATTCAGGATATGCGCCAGGCCCAGGGTGGTCAGGTGCACCACGCTGCCCATCGGCGGCGCTTGCAGGCCGGAGCTGCGCACCAGGATCGCGTGGCCGTTGCCGTGCAGCTTCACGGTCAGCGTGCAGGTATTGCCGCCGAACTCGCGCTCGGTGACCACGCCTGGGCAGCCGGTAAGGTCGCTGGTGCTCAGTTGCAGTTGCTCCGGGCGCAGCATGATGCGCGTGGCTTCGTGGTCGAGCTTGCTGTCCACCGCGACGCGCCCGAGGTCGCAGTGGGCCCAACCGGCTTCGACGCGGGCGGGCATGACCACGGCCTCGCCGAGAAACAACGCGGTCTGTTCGTCGACCGGGTATTGGTACAGGTCCATCGGATGGCCCGACTGCACCAGCCGGCCCTGGCGCATCACCGCCAATTGATCGGCGAACGACAGCGCTTCGCTTTGATCGTGGGTCACCAGGATGGTGGTGATGCCCGCATCGCTGAGCAGCCGCGCGACCATCTTGCGCATCGCCGAGCGCAGCCCGGTGTCCAGGGCGGAAAACGGCTCATCCAGCAACATCAGCCGTGGCTGTTGCGCCAGGGCGCGGGCCAGTGCCACGCGTTGCTGCTGGCCGCCGGAGAGTTCGTGGGGCCAGCGCCGCGCCATGTTGGCGTCGAGGGCCACGCTGTCCATCAACTCGGCGATGCGTTCGCGCCGTGCCTCGCCCTGGCTCGCCAGGCCAAAGCCGATATTGTCGGCCACCGTCATGTGGGGAAACAGCGCGCCATCTTGCGGCACGTAGCCGATCTGGCGCTGGTGGGCGGGCACGGCGTGGGTGTTGTCCACCAGGGTCTGGCCGTTCAGCGTGAGGCTGCCGGTATCGGGAAATTCAAAGCCGGCGATCATGCGCAGCAAGGTGGTCTTGCCCGAGCCGGACGGCCCGACGATCACCGTGCGGCTGCCCGTGGGCACCGACAAGCTGACGTCCGCCAGGGCGCGCTGGGCGCCGAAGGATTTGCAGAGTGCGTTCAGTTCGAGGGCGTTCATCGGCCTGCCGTGCGTTTGGATTGGTGGTAGAGAAGGCCGGTCAACGGCAGTGACAGCAGGATCATGATGAGCGCGTAGGGCGCGGCGGCGGCGTAGTCGATCTCGCTGGTCATCGCCCAGAACCCGGTGGCCAGGGTGCGCGTGCCGTTGGGCGCCAGCAGCAGGGTGGCGGTCAACTCGTTGGTGATCGCCAGGAACACCAGCGCCGCCCCCGCTGCGGCAGACGGCGCGGCCAGGCGCATGGTAATCAGCCATAACGCACGGCCCGGCGAACGGCCGAGGCTGCGCGCCATGTTTTCCAGCTCCACTGGCGCCTGGGCGATGCCGGCGCGCAGGCTCACCAGCGCCCGGGGCAGGAACATCAGCAGGTAAGCGAGCAGCACGGTGAGGGTGGTCTGGTAGATCGGCCGGGCGAAGTGGATGGTCACCGTGACCAGGGCCAGCGCCACGACAATGCCGGGCAACGAGCTGGTGATGTAGTTGCAGCCTTCGAGGATGCGCTGCAAACGCCCCGGCGCGCGGATCGACAACCAGGCAATCGGCACCGCCGCGCAGGTGGTCAACAGCGCGCCGGCAATGCCCAGTTGCACGGTTTGCTGCAACGCCGGTAACAGCTCGCCGAACTGCCAGACTTCGCTGCCACCGGCGATTAGCCATTTGCCCAGCGTGACCAGTGGCACGCCCAGGGCCAGCGCGCAGGTCGCGGCTTGCAGGCCGAGGGCGAGCAGGGTGGTGCGGGTGTCCAGTTCGACGGTGCGTTGCTCGCGGGCGCTGCCGGAACCGACCCGCGCATAACGCGCATGACCGCGTGCGGCGGATTCGACGGTGAGCATCGCCAGGCAACACAGGGCCAAGACCGCCGCGAGCATATTCGCCGCCGGGCCGTTAAAGGTGGACTTGAATTGGTCGAAGATCGCCGTGGTGAACGTATCAAAACGGATCATCGCGTACAGGCCATATTCGGCCAGCAAATGCAGGCCCACCAGCAGCGCGCCGCCGCAGATCGCCAGGCGCAGTTGCGGCAACACCACCCGGAAAAACACCGCCCAGGGCTTGAGGCCCAGGGACTCGGCCACGTCTTCAATCGCCGGGTCCAGCCGACGCAAGGTCGCCGCCACCGGCAGGTATAGAAACGGGAAATAAGCAATCACCGACACCAGCACACCGGCCGGCAAACCATGGATCGACGGCACCAGGCTGACCCACGCATAGCTGTGCACAAACGCCGGTACCGCCAGCGGCGCCACCGCCAACAACGCCCACACGCGGCGGCCCGGCAGGTTGCTGCGTTCGGTCAGCCAGGCGAGGGCGACGCCCAGCGCGATGCACAAGGGCAGGGTGAGCAGCACCAGCAGCACGGTGTTGACCAGCAATTCGCCGACGCGCGGGCGCCACACCAACGCTTCGATCTGCGCCCAGCCGATCTGCCACGACACGCCGATCACAAAGGCAATCGGCAGCAGCGCCAACAGCGAAACCAGCACCGACAGGCTGGTGACCCACCTGCCGCCACGGCCCATGAACAGGCCGTGGCTGCGTTTGCGTGGCGCCGCGCGGGCGACGCCTGGGAGTGACGTTTCAGGCAACAATCAGAGCAGTCCGGCCTGGGTCATCAACTCCACCGCCTTTTTGCTGTTGAGCTTGGACGCATCCACCTCTGGCGCGTCCAGCTGCGCCAGCGGCACCAGCTTGGGGTTGGACTGGGCATTCTGGCCGACGGCGTATTCGAACGAATTGCCGTCCTTGAGGATCGCCTGGCCGTCTTTGCCGGTGATCCACTTCACGAAGGCCTGGGCCTGTTCCTGATGTTTGCTGGAGGCCAGCACCCCGGCGCCGGAAATGCTCACAAACGCGCCCGGGTCCTGGTGTTTGAAGTAATGCAGCTGGGTGTTCTTGCTGTTTTCGCCGGTCTTGGATTGATCGACAAAGCTGTAGTAGTGATAGATCACACCGCTGTCCACCTGGCCGGCGTTGACCGCCTTGAGCACGGCGCTGTTACCACGGTAGATGCTCGCGTTGGCCTTCATCGCCTTGAGCCAGTCGAGAGTGGCGGCTTCGCCTTTGAGCGCCAGCACCGCGGCGACGATGGCCTGGAAGTCGGCGCCTGCTGGCGAGGCGGCCCAGCGGCCTTTCCAGTCAGGGGAGGCGAGGTCCAGCAGCGACTTGGGCAAGTCGGCTTCCTTGAGCTTGCTTGGGTTGTACACAAACACCGTGGAGCGCGCGGCAATCCCCAACCATTTACCGTGGGCCGGGCGGTAGGCAGCGTCCACTTGTTCCAGGGTGGCGGGCGCCACGGGCGCGAACAGCCCGGCGTTGTCCACCAGCACCATGGCCGGCGAGTTCTCGGTGAGGAACACATCGGCGGGAGAGGCCGCGCCTTCCTGCACGATCTGGTTGCCCATCTCGGTGTCGTCGCCGTTGCGGATCGTCACCGGAATCCCGGTCTCCTGGGTAAACCCCTCGACCCACGCCTTGGTGAGGCTCTCGTGCTGGGCGTTGTACACCACGATGCCCACCGAATCGGCGGCATAGACATGCCCGGCGCTGAGCAAGGCACTGGCGAGCAGGGCTGTTTTGAGGAAGGACGGAAGACGAGTGGTCATGCGGTGAGCGCTCCGGGTTTTTATGGCTGCACGGGAAGTCCGCTGGTGGTCGATTGAGACTAGACCAATAGGAATCATTTGCATGTTTGGGCGCGGCGAATGTAGAGCGAGGAATGAGAAAAAAACGTCAAAGAAACGGTTAACAAATGTGATGGGGGCTATCAGACACAGCCGATCCCAAAGGGGATGGCTGGTGTGCCTATTTTTTGAGCCAGACGCAATTCAAATGTGGGAGCTGGCTTGCCTGCGATAGCTGTGGATCAGCCAGCATTTTAGGCGACTGATACACCGCTATCGCAGCGATGCGGCGACCCGACAAGCCCGCTCCCACATTTTTTAACCGTGTTTCAGGCAATTGATCGAGCGATCCACCGTGGTCTTGGCGATTTCCAGCAAATGCCACACCGCCAGGATCTTCGCCCGCTCGGGGCTTTCCAGTTGCTCACCACAATCCAGCGCAGTGGCCGACGCGCTGTCGAGCAAGCTGGCGGTGTAGAGCAGGGCATCTTCGAAGCTCAGGTCTTCGTTGACCGAGTGGAAACCTTGGGTGGGCAGGTAATGATCGATGGCGCGGTTGAAGGCGGCGCGGTCTTTGGCGGGGTCGAAGGGTGGATCGGGGACAACTTTGTTCATCGTGTATCTCCAACTGGTAGGTAAGGAGCCGATCCCTTCGCGACTAAACGAGGGTGGCGGCTGTACGCAGGTTAGTCGACCGGCCAGTTGGCTCCGGCGCACCCGAAGGTGCCCTGCGCACAGCCACCATGAACACGGTGACAGCTTGCGCACAACTGGACGTCGGGCGACTAAACCCGATCACTGAATGAGCAGTGACGGACCGCAGACTAGCCATCGATTCCAGCAGGCACAAGGCGGCAGGGATTGTCTAGGAAACGTCCTGCAATTTAAAGCGACACGGCTTGCTGGCCCTTTACAAACCATGACAAAACGCCAGCAACCCAGCGAAGCAACCTGATACATGGAGATCCAAATGTGGGAGCTGGCTTGCCTGCGAAAGCGGTGGGTCAGCTAGCATTTGTACCGCCTGACACACCGCTTTCGCGAGCAAGCCCGCTCCCACAGGGGATTAGAGGTGTGCCTATTTTTTTGAGCCAGGCACAAATTCAAATGTGGGAGCTGGCTTGCCTGCGATTGCGGTGGATCAGCTGGCATTTCTGGCGACTGACACGTCGCCATCGCGGGCAAGCCCGCTCCCACAGGAGATTAGAGGCGTGCCTATTTTTTGAGCCAGGCGCAATTCAAATGTGGGAGCTGGCTTGCCTGCGAAAACGGTGGTTTGGCTGGTATTTTTGGCGACTGGCACACCGCCATCGCGGGCAAGCCCGCTCCCACAGGGGATTGCTGGTGTACCTATTTTTTGAGCCCGGCGCAAATTCAAATGTGGGAGCTGGCTTGCCTGCGATAGCGGTGGTTCGGCTGGCATTTTTGGCGACTGACACGCCGCCATCGCGGGCAAGCCGGCTCCCACAGGGGATGGCTGGTGTGCTTATTTTTTGAGCCCGCCGCAATCCAAATGTGGGAGCTGTCGAGCTTTAGCGAGGCTGCGAAGGCGGCGGCACTGCTGGCGTAGATGTTGCCCGGCTCCAGTCGATCGTTCCCACGCTCTGCGTGGGAATGCATCCCCGGACGCTCTGCGTCCGTTCTGAAGGCGTGACGCAGAGAGTCACCGGCGGCATTCCCACGCAGAGCGTGGGAACGATCATCTGGCCAGTGTCAGCGCATATGCAAAATGATCGGGCTGCTACTCGCCGGATCGGTATGCCCGCGCAACTTGCCCACCGCCTGCGCATCCACCGCGCCGCCATTATTGCCCCAGGTACTGCGCACGTAGCTGAGGACATCGGCAATTTCCTGGTCCGACAGTTGCTCACGAAACGCCGGCATGCGATAGGCGTCCGGCACACCCGCCGCCACCACCCGTTGCGAGCCGTTGAGGGTGATGTTGATCGCCGAGGCGCTTTCCTTGGCGAGGGCCGAGGTGGCGCCGGCCAGGGGTGGCATCCACTCGGGTTGGCCCTTGCCGTCCAGGCCATGGCAGGCGGCGCAGCGGGTGGCGTAGGTGTGGGCGCCCGGGCCGGTGCTGGCGGTGGCTGCCTGGTATTGCCATGGCGTGCCGTCACGCTGGGGGTCGCCGGGCAGGGACTTGAGGTAGCGGGCGATGGCGCCGAGGTCGTCGTCCTGCATGAACTGGGTGGAGTTGTTGAACGCTTCGGTCATCGAGCCGTAGACCACCGCGTGGGCGTTGCGCCCGGTCTTGAGGAATTGCACGATCTGCGGCTCGCTCCAGCGCCCCAACCCGGTGTTGGGGTCTTGGCGCAGGCTCGGTGCGTACCAGCCGTCGAGCAGGGCGCCGGCGAGGAACGGCGCGCCGGATTCGTCCAGCGCCTTCTCGTTGAACGCCAGCCCGCGCGGCGTGTGGCAACTGCCGCAGTGGCCGGGGCCTTGCACGATATAGGCGCCACGGTTCCACAGGGCGTCCTGTTCCGGCTTGGCCGCGTAGGGCGTGCTCGGGGCAAATACGCCGTTCCACAACGCGATGGGCCAGCGCAGGTTGAGCGGCCAGGGAATGTCGCTGGGGATATTCGGCTCGCTAGCCGGTTGCACGCCTTTCATGAAGAACGCGTACAGCGCGCGGATGTCATCGTCGCTGAGCTTCACATAAGACGGGTAGGGCATCGCCGGATACAGCCGGCGCCCGTCCGGCGTCACGCCATGGCGCACCGCACGGTCGAAGTCGGCCAGCGAGTAGTTGCCGATGCCGTGTTCGCGGTCCGGGGTGATATTGGTGGCGTGGATCGCCCCCAACGGCGTGGCCATCTCCAGGCCGCCGGCAAACGGCGTCTTGCCCGGCAGGCTGTGGCAGGCCACGCAGTCACTGAGCCGGGCGACGTACTCGCCGCGGCTGACCAATGCGGCGTCAGCACTTTGCGTTTGTTCAAAGGGCGAAGCGGGCAGTCGGGTGACATACCAAGCCAGCACCCCAGCGGCGACCAGGCAGGGCAGCACCAGCCAGCCTGCGGTTCTTGCGAATCGACGGTTGTTCATCGGCATTTCCTGGCGGTTAGCTGAAGGTGTGACGGCTCATGGGCAGGCTGCGGATGCGCTGGCCGGTCAACTGCGCCACCGCATTGGCCACGGCCGGCGCGACGGCGGGCAGCGGCGGTTCGCCGATGCCACCCATCTTTTCGCCACTCTCGACAATCCGCACATGCACCCGCGCCATCCGCGACGGCGGCAGGATCGGGTACAGGTCGTAGTTGCGCGCCCGTGGCTTGCCGTCGATAAACACCGCTTCCTCCAGCAGCGTCTGCGACAAGCCCAGCGCCACCGCGCCATTCACCTGGGCTTCGACAATCGCCGGGTTGACGATGCTGCCCGGGTCAATCGCTTCCCAGATGTCATGCACCTTGACCTGGCCGTGTTCAATCGACACTTCGGCGATCACCGCCGCGTGGGAGCCGAACGGCGACGCCATGGCCACGCCCCGCGCCCGGCGGCTGCCGTCTGCGGCGGTGAACGGCCCGCGTTTCCAGCCCCCGGACAACTCGCCCACCGCTTGCAGCAGGGTGGTCAACCGTGGGTTGTCGCGCAACAGGTGCAGGCGCAGTTCATAGGGATCGTGGCCGCCCTTGTCCGCCAGTTCATCGAGAAAGGCTTCATAGAAGAAGTCATTCAGCGAATTGCCCACCGAACGCCAGTAACCGAGCATCGCCGGGCCCTTGACGTAGATCTGCGCGATGCGTTTGTTGGGGATGGCATACGACTTGCCCGACAACCCTTCCAGCGCCGTGGGGTCGAGTTTATCGCCCTGTTTGCCGGCGATCGCTTCGGTGGGGCCTTCGGTGGCGCTTACCGCCTCGATGGCGACGGGAAAGCCTTTGTCATCCAGCGCGGCGCGGAACTTGACCACCGCCACCGGGCGCAGCACATCCCGCAGGAACTCTTCTTCGCGGCTCCAGATCAGCTTGATCGGGCGGCCGACGGCCTTGGCCAGCGCAATCGCCTGGGGATAGGGGCTGGCCGAGTCATACAGGAAGTGCCGGCCGAAAAAACCGCCGAGCAACGGCGAGTGCAGGTTGACCTGCGCCGGGTCGAGGCCGGCGCGCTTGGCGATGTCGGCGCGGAACATGTCCGGCGCCTGGTTGGGCAGCCAGATGTCCAGCGTGCCGTCGGCGTTGAAGCGGGCGAGGGCGGACGGCGGTTCCAACTGGGCGTGGTTGACGTACTGGTTGTGGTAGGTGGCCTCGACGCTGGTCTTGGCGCCTTTCAGCGCGGCGGCGACATCGCCTTCGTTTTCATCGTCACGGGCCGGGCCTTGCTGGGCGGCGAGCACGTCGCGCCAGCCATCGCTGGAAAAGTCAGCGGGCATCACCCGCACCTTGGCGTCGGGCCCGGCTTCCTGCCAATCGACCTGGATCGCCTCCACCGCACGCTTGGCGTGCCACCAACGTTCGGCCACCACCGCCACGGCGCCGGGCAGTTGGTGCACCGAATGCACACCTTTCATGCCTTCGACCTGCGTCTGGTTGCGCAGGCTGCCGACGGTCATGCCCAGGCGCGGCGCGTGCTGCACGGCGGCGTGGAGCATGCCGTCGACCTTCAAGTCGATGCTGTACTGCGCCTTGCCGGTGGATTTGTCGTAGGCATCGACGCGGCGCACCGGCTTGCCGATCCAGCGGAACTGGCTCGGGTCACGCAGGGTGATGGTGGCCGGGTCCGGCACCGGCATGTCCAGGGCGCGCCCGGCCAACTCGCCGTAGCCCAGGGAACGCCCGGACGCGGCGTGTACCACGCGGCCGGGTTGGGTGCTCAGTTCGGCCAGCGGCACGTTCAATTGCTCGGCGCCGGCCTGCAACAACATGGCCCGCGCCAATGCCCCGAGGCGACGCATGGTCGGGTAGCTCATGCGCACCGACATGCTGCCGCCGGTGATGCGCATGCCGTTTTCCATCACCACATACGCTTCGCCAGGTGGCGCGGCTTCGACAGTGAACGTGGCGGGGTCGGCGTCCAGTTCTTCGCCGACAATCTGCGCCATCGCCGTATGCGTGCCTTGCCCGCCTTCCATAAAGGGGCTGAGCAAGCGCACGCTGCCGTTCGGGCGAATCTCCAGGAATGCCGGCACCTGGGTGCCACGCTCGGCAGTGGCGGCCTGCACCCTGGACGAACCCAGCGGCAAACCGAAGCCGATCACCAGCGCTCCCACCGCTGTACTCGCAAGGAAATGCCGGCGCGACAGGTTCACCGGGCCATCGAATAAGTCATCGCGCGCTTTCATCAGGCGTTCTCCTGCTTGGCCAGGTCGTTGACCGCCGCATGAATCGCGTTGTACGTGCCGCAACGACACAGGTTGACCATCGCCGCGTCGATCTGCTCAGCGCTGGGCTTGGGGGTGTGCTTGAGCAGCGCCGTGGCCGCCATCACTTGCCCGGACTGGCAATACCCGCATTGCGCCACCTGATGCTCGACCCAGGCCGCGACCACGTGCTTGCCCACCGCATCGGCTTCAATCGCCTCGATGGTGGTGATCTCGCGCCCGACCACGCCGGCCACCGGGGTCACGCAACTGCGCACCACGTTGCCGTCCACCAGCACCGAGCAGGCGCCGCACTGGGCCAGGCCGCAGCCGTATTTGGTGCCGGTCAGGCCGAGGTCATCGCGGATGACCCACAGCAACGGGGTATCGGCATCAGCATCGACCTGATAGGTCGTCTGGTTGATTCGTAATTCCATGGCTCACCTGCTGATCGACGGTAGGTGCGGCCTTTATTGAGTAGGAAATGCGCTGGCCGCTTAGTGTCGAACTTTAGACCACCGCGCAAGGGCCATGTGGCCGGCTGTCGTCAAGTCCGCAGGATCAGGCAAGGATTCGCGAGGAATGGGTCAGTCAGACAATATCGTCGATGAGGATATGGTGCTGGCCCCGGCTGCACCGCTCGATGCGTGCCTCGACCTTGTACACCGCGCGCAACATCGCTTCGTTGATGACCTCATGGCTCGGCCCGCTGCCCTGGGCCGTGCCGTCGGCAATCACCAGCACCTGGTCGGCGAAGCGCAGGGCCTGGTTGAGGTCGTGCAGGGCGATAAACACGATGACCTGGCGCTGGCGGGCGAGGGCGCGCATAAAGTTCAGCACCTGGACCTGGCGGTGCATGTCGAGGGCGCTGGTGGGTTCGTCCATCAGCAGCACCTCGGGCTCGCGCACCAGGGTCTGGGCGATGGACACCAACTGTTGCTGGCCGCCGCTGAGTTCGCCGAGGTTGCGAAACGACAGGTCGCGGATGCCGAGGGCGTCGAGCATCTCATCCACCAACTGCAGTTCGTCATCGTGCACCGTCCAACCCGGTGCGAGCTGCTTGCGCGCCAGCAGCACCGATTCGTACACCGTCAGCCGGGCGCTGGCGTTGAGGCCCTGGGGCATGTAGCTGATGCCTTGAGCACCCTTGGTCGAGCCTTGCAGGCTCACGTTACCCGGCCCGTCGATCAGCCCGGCGATGCGCTTGAATAGGGTGGATTTGCCTGCGGCATTGGGGCCGACCACGGCGACCACCTCGCCGCCGACAAACCGCGCGGTGCTGACGCCGCGGATGATGGTGCGCGGCCCGTAGCAGGCGCCCACGTCGTGCAGCTGGAGACTTACCATGAGTTTTTCTTCCCGCTGAGGATCAGGGAGATAAAGAACGGCACGCCGATCAGCGAGGTGACCACGCCAATCGGGAAGATCGCGCCGGGGATCAGGGTTTTGCTCACCACCGAACTGGCCGACAGGATCAGCGCACCGGTCAGCAGCGAGGCGGGCAGGAAGAAACGTTGGTCTTCGCCGATCAGCATGCGCGCGATGTGCGGGCCCACCAGGCCGATAAAGCCGATGGTGCCGACAAACGCCACCGGGAACGAGGCGAGCAGGCTGACCATGATGAGCGTCTGGAAGCGCAGGCTGCGCACGTTGATGCCGAAGCTGGCGGCCTTGTCATCGCCCAGGCGCAGGGCGGTCAGGGCCCAGGCGCGTTTGGCGAAGATCGGCAGGGTGATGAGGATCACCAGGCAGATCACCCCCAGTTTGGGCCAGGTGGCCTTGGTCAGGCTGCCCATGGTCCAGAACACCACGGCCGCCACCGCTTGCTCGGTGGCAAAGAACTGCACCAGCGCCAGCAGCGCGTTAAAGGTGAACACCAGGGCGATGCCCAGCAGCACGATGGTTTCGGCGGTCACGCCACGGCGCAGGCTGAGGAAGTGGATCAGCAAGGCGCAGAGCATGGCCATGATGAACGCGTTGAGCGGCACCATGTATTGCGCCGCCAGCGGAAACAGCGCCACGCCAAACGCCAGGCCCATGGCCGCGCCGAAGCTGGCGGCGGCGGATAGGCCCAGGGTAAAGGGGCTGGCCAGCGGGTTGTTGAGGATGGTCTGCATCTGCGCCCCGGCCAGGGACAACGCGGCGCCCACCGCCACGGCCATCAAGGCCACGGGCAGGCGGATGTCCCACATCACCACGCGCACTTGCGGGGCTGCGCTGTCTGGCGAGAGCAGGGCGCCGAGCACTTCGCTGAGGCTGTAGCGCGCCGGGCCCAGGGCCAGGTCGAGCAGCACGCTGCCCAGCAACAACACGGCCAGGGCGCAGAGGATCAGGCGTTTGCGCAGGACCAGGCGGCGGTAGGTGACGGTCATGGCTTGAGGCTCACAGAGTAGCCCGGCTCATACGGCACCGGCAGGAAGCGCTCGTGCAGTTCGCGAAAGGACGCCTCGGGGTCGAGGTCGGCAAACAGCGTCGGGTGAAACCACTTGGCCAATTGCTGGATCGCCACGAACTGGTACGGGCTGTTGTAGAACTGGTGCCAGATGGCGTGGAAGGCCTGGTTTTGCTGGGCCTGGATGCCGGCATAGGCCGGGCGCGCGGTGTACCACGCCAGTTTGCGCCGGGCCTCGGCCATGTCGGCGCCGGGGCCGACACCGACCCAATGCCCACCCGGCGCGAACGCCTCCCAGTTGGCGCTGGTCACCACCACCTGCGCCGGGTTGGCGACGATCACCTGCTCGGGGTTCAACTGGCCGAACGTCGTGGGGATGATGCCCTTGGCGATGTTATTGCCACCGGCCAGTTCGACGAACAGGCCGAAGTTTTCATTGCCGAAACTCAGGCAGCAATCGTCGGTATAGCCGCCGATGCGTTCGATAAACACCGCCGGGCGCGTGGGCTGTTGCGCCGCGATCACGTCGGTGACGCGGCGGATCTGCCGGTTGCGAAACGCAATAAACGCCTCGGCCTGTGGCTCCTTACCGAACAGTTGGCCGAACAGGCGCATGGTCGGCTCGGTGTTGGTCATGGGCTGGTTGCGAAAATCCACATACACCACCGGGATGCCCAGGGCGTCGAGTTTCTCGATATAGCGCGCATCCTCGGTGGCGTGTTGCGCCTCGATATTCAGGATAATCACGTCGGGGCGCTGGGAGATGGCTTGTTCGATGTCGAAGGTGCCGTCTTCAAAGCCGCCAAAGGTGGGGATCCTGGCGATGGCGGGAAATGTGCGCAGGTAGGCGTTGTAGGTGTCCGGGTCGGACTGGATCAGGTCCTTGCGCCAGCCGACGATGCGTTCGATGGGGTTGTGCGTGTCCAGCGCGGCCACCAGGTACAGCTGGCGGCCCTCGCCGAGAATCACCCGCTGCACCGGCAGGTTGACCTTGACCTGGCGCCCGAGCAGGTCGGTGACCGTGGTGGGCGCAGCAACCGCCGGCAGTGCCAGCCACCCGGTGAACAACAGCGCCGCCAGGACGTGGCCGCGTCGAACAATCGAAAGCATCATGGGAGCCCTTGCAGGTATCAGAAATCGACCGTGGCCGAGAGGAGGAGGGTGCGTGGCGACGCCTGGGAGAACGCACCGTAGGAGGCCACGCCGGACCAGTATTGGCGGTCGAACAGGTTCTGCACCGTGGCGCGGAACGTGGTCGGCCGCTCGGCGATGCGCGTGCTGTAGCGCGCGCCGACATCGATGCGGGTCCAGGGATCGAGGCGTTGGGTGTTGGCCTGGTCGACGTACTGGCTGCCGGTGTAGATCGCGCCGCTGGTTAACGTCAGGCCCTCGACCCACGGCGTGTCCCATTCGCCCCACAGGTTGGCTTGCACCTCGGGTACGCCCACCGGGGCGTTGCCACGGTTGGCGGCAATGCCGGTCTGGGTCAGCTGCGCATCCAGCAGGGTCACGCCGGCGAGCAGGCGCGTGCCGGGGGCGACTTCGCCAAACAGGTTCAATTCCAGGCCACGGTTGCGCTGTTCGCCCTGCACCGAGAAGCGCCCGCCGGCCAGTTCACCGCTGGGCTTTTCGATCTGGAACAGGGCCAGGGTGGACATGAAGGTGCCGTAGTCGAGCTTGACCCCCACTTCATGCTGCCTGGACACGTACGGCGCAAAGATCTCCCCGGCGTTCGCCGCGTTGGACGGCGCCACGTCGCCCTTGCTCAGGCCTTCGAGGTAGTTGTAGTAGAACGCCACGTGCTGCCACGGCTTGAGCACCACGCCGAACAGCGGCGTGGTCTTGCCGTCGTCGTAGGCCGTGGTCACCGCGCCGGCGCTGTTGTAGTTGTTCGACTGGATGCGCTGCTGGCGCAGGCCCACGGTGACCTGCACGCGCTGGTCGAGCACGGACAGGGTGTCGGCGATGGCCACGCCGGACAACTCGGTGGCGGAGACTTTCGGCGCCTCCGGCTTGGCAATCGACGGCTTGGGGCGATCGATGGGGTGGTAGATATTCGACAGCACCGAATCGCCGGAAATAATCCCCCGCGACAGCTCATCGCGATAGCGGCTGGCCTGCACCACGCTGCTGTGGCTGATCGGCCCGGTGTCGAAACGCACGCGGGCGCCGGCGTCGACGGTGTAGCGCTGCACTTCGAAGCGGTAATAGCCCGGCGTCGAATCGGTGTCGCCGGCGGCGTTGATGATCTTCGGGGTCTGGTCGGACATACGCGCCACCGCCGATTTGCCGCCGCCGGCGTGGGCGAACAGGGTCAGGCTGTCGCTGAGGTCATATTCGCCGCTGAGCAACGCGGATTTGTCGCGGGTGCGCGACCAGCCCCAGTCCTGGCTGACGTTGGTGCGGCCGTTCGCGGCGTCGGGAATGCTGACGCCGGGGGCGATCAGGAACGGGCGTGACGCGGCGTCGAATTCCTCTTCCTGGGAGATCAGGTCCAGGCTGGTGCGCAGGCGCTCGCCCTGATAGTCCAGGGACAGTGCGCCAATCCCGACTTCACGGGATTGCGCGTCGATCACCGTGTTGCCTTGTTGCACGCCGCCATTGAGGCGCAGGCCGAAACGGCGCTCGTCGCCAAAGCGGCGGCTGATGTCGATGCGGTTGCCGACGTGCGCATCCTGGGCATAGCTGGCGGTGTAGCGGGTGAGGTCTTCGTCGAGGGAGCGCTTGGGCACCACGTTGATTACGCCACCCACCGCGCTGTTGGGCGACATGCCATAGAGCAGCGCGCCCGGGCCCTTGACCACTTCGATGCGCTCGGCGTACTCGGTGAAAACGCGATAGTTGGACGCCACGCCGTAGACGCCATCGAAGGCCAACTCGCCGAGGTTGCCTTCGCCGACCGGGAAGCCACGGATGAAAAACGAATCGACAATGCCGCCGGTCTGCCCGGTGGAACGCACCGAGGAATCACGCTCCAGCAGGTCGCCGACGGTGGTTGCCTGTTGGTCCTTGATTAACGCGGCGGTGTAGGTGCTGACGCTGAACGGGGCGTCCATCACGTCGCTGTTGCCGAGCATGCCGAGGCGCCCGCCGACGGCGACCTGGCCGCCCGAATACGCCGGTGGCAGGCTGTCGGCGCGTTGCTCGGTGGCGCTGACGGTGGTTTGTGACAGGGTGACGCGGCGCTGTACCAGGGTGTAGCTGCCGTCTTCGCGCAAGACCATTTCCAGGCCGCTGCCGGCGAGCAGGCGGGTGACGGCTTCTTCGGTCGAGTAGGTGCCGGACAGGCCGGGGCTGGTGAGGCCTTCGGTGAGGGCGGGGAGGAACGACAGGGCGATGCCGGCGTCCACGGCGAAGCTCGACAGCGTGGCGCCGAGGGGGCCGGGGGTGATTTGGTAGGTGTGCAGGGTGACAGCGTCCAACTGCGCGGCCATGGTGGCGCTGGTGAGGGCCAGGCTGAGCAGTGCGCTGCGGATCACTAGCATGGGTGGGGGGCCTGTGGGGTGGGGTTGATGTGTTTGCCAGTTGAGATTGGGAAAAGTATCAGCGTGTTTTGGGTTTATTTTTGGTGTACATATCCGTTGCTGCGGTAACGGCTGCCTATGGTTCCGCTCTTACAGCGGGTCACTTTTTGAAGAGCGCAAAAAGTAACCAAAAACGCTTCGCCCCAACACTCGGTGCCTCGCCTAGGCTCGGCATGCCCTCACTCCGGCTTGAATCCGTGGGCCGCCGCCACGCGCCATCCATGGCGCG
>NZ_JANLGL010000065.1:0-29307 GCF_024655625.1 Pseudomonas sp. 18.1.10 | reverse complement strand
TCAGTGCCAGATGTACTGACTGACACACCGCCTTCGCGAGCAAGCCCGCTCCCACATTTTTTAGAGCGCGAACGGCAGTTGGATCGTCACTTGCTGGCGTTGCGCCAGGCGATGCTCGAACTCGGCTGGGTCATGAATCAACACATCCTGCCCGGCAAACGACTCAGCCGCGATCAGGCGTGACAGCCAGAACCGTACACACGCCACTCGCAGCATCGTCGGCCACAATTCGGCCTCCTTGGCGGTAAACGGACGTAGCCCGGCATAGGCGCCAAGCAATGCGCGGGCACGTTGGCCGTCGATCACGCCGTTTTCGTCCGAGCACCAGTCATTCAGCGCGATCGCCACGTCATACAGCATCGGGCCGGAGCAGGCGTTGTAGAAGTCGATCAGGCCTGTCAGGTGCGTGCCTTCGAACATCGCGTTGTCGCGGAACAGGTCTGCGTGAATGTTCGCGCGCGGCAGGGCGAGGATCTGCGTCTTGTGGGCTTCGATCTCGTCCAGCGCGTCTTGCAACAAGCGCTGCGGAGCTGCCTCCAGATGCGAAATCAGCTGCGCACCTTCACTGAGCATCCAATCCAGGCCGCGATCGGTCTTGCGTTCCAGCACTTTGTCGCCTTGTGTCGCCAGGTGCAGATGGCCGAGCAGTTCGCCGACCTGGGCGCAGTGCTGGGCGTTGGCGTGCTTGATGTGCTTGCCGGCCAGGCGCGGTTGCAGCAGCGCCGGTTTGCCTTTCAGCTCGCGCAGGGCCTGGCCGTCGGTGGTGCGCAAGGCGTAGGGCACGGGCAGGTCGGCGTCGTGGAGCACGTCGAGCAGTTCGATGAAGAACGGCATTTCGGCGACGGGGCCGCGTTCAACCAGGGTCAGGACGAATTCGCCCTGTTCCAGGCTGATAAAGAAGTTGGTGTTTTCGCTACCGGCGGCAATTCCCTGGAAATCAAGCAGGCGGCCGAGCCCGTAAGGGGCGAGAAAGGTTTCCAGCTCGGGCCGAGCCAGGGGGGTGAACACAGACATGGTTAAAACTGCCAGTACGGGCGCCGCAGGGCGCGGCGCCAATTTAAGTTAAGAAATCATTTCCATTCGAAAATCTTCCATGACGGGATCAGCATATCCGGCTGGTCAGAGCGGATGAAGTTCGCATCGGTGCCGTCCGCGCGCACCAGGAAATACGGGGGTGCACCCTTGGGCGTGACCTTGATCGCGTACAGGAAGCCATTTTGGCGGTATTCCTGGATGGTTTTGTCGCCTTCGGTGCGGATCGTGACCTCAGGGTCACCACCGGGGGCGCTGTCGGCTGCCGTGGCGGCCAGCGGCAGGAGTGCAATCAAGCCGGTCAACAACAAGCGATTCGCTGTACGCATGATAACCTTGTCCCTTTGTCGTCATTGGTCCGGCTATTCTAGCGCCTGACCCGCCGAAAAGGTTGATCCTGCTCATGAGCCAAGCCCCCCTCGTCCTGGTGGACGGTTCTTCTTATCTGTACCGCGCCTTCCACGCGTTGCCCCCGCTGACCACCTCCAAAGGCCTGCCGACCGGTGCGGTCAAGGGCGTGTTGAACATGCTCAAAAGCCTGCGCAAGCAGTATCCGGGCAGCCCGTTCGCGGTGGTGTTCGACGCCAAGGGTGGGACCTTTCGCGACGACATGTACGCCGAATACAAGGCCAACCGCCCGAGCATGCCCGATGACATGCGTGTGCAAATCGAGCCGCTGCACCAGAGCGTGATCGCCCTGGGCTTCCCGTTGCTGTGCGTCGAAGGCGTCGAGGCCGATGACGTGATCGGCACCCTGGCCCGCAGCAGCGCGGCGGCCAACCGCCCGGTGGTGATCTCCACCGGTGACAAGGACATGGCGCAGCTGGTCGATGGGCACATTACCTTGGTCAACACCATGACCGGTAGTTCGATGGATATCGACGGCGTAAAAGAGAAATTTGGCGTCGCTCCCGAGCAGATCATCGATTACCTGGCGTTGATGGGCGATTCGTCCGACAACATCCCGGGTGTTCCGGGCATTGGGCCGAAGACGGCTTCCGGCTTGCTGGTGGGCGTGAATGGCGGGATCAAAGAGCTCTACGAGCAGTTGGATATTGTGCCGACCTTGCCCATCCGTGGCGCCAAGACGCTGCCGGCCAAGCTCGAAGAGCATCGGGAGATGGCGTTTCTTTCCTACCAATTGGCGACGATCAAGTGCGATGTGCCGCTGGACGTGGGCCTGGATGACCTGCACCTGATCGAGCCGGATCGCGAAAAACTGCTGGAGCTCTACACGCTTCTGGAGTTCAAAAGCTGGATTGATGAAATTCAACGCGATGCCAAGCGTGTCGAGCTTCAGGCCGCGCCTGTTGCCGAAGAAACCGTTGAAGCCGCAGCGCCTGTGGAAGCCGCCTACACCACCATCCTCGACCAGGCTACGTTCGATGTCTGGCTGAAAAAGCTCAACGACGCGAAGTTGTTCGCCTTTGATACCGAAACCACCGGCATCGACGCCCAGCAAGCGCAGTTGGTTGGGGTTTCTTTCGCCATTCAGCCCCATGAAGCGGCCTACATCCCACTGACCCACTCCTACATCGGCGTGCCGCAGCAGTTGGACCGCGATACCGTCCTGCTGGCCCTGAAACCGCTGCTGGAAGACCCGACCAAGCTCAAGGTCGGCCAGCACGCCAAGTTCGACATGAATATCCTGGCCAACTGCGCCATCGGCGGCGACCCGGCCCACGGCATTACCGTGCGGGGCATCGCCTTCGACACCATGCTCGAATCCTACGTGCTCAACTCCACCGCAACCCGGCACGACATGGACAGCCTGGCCAAGAAGTACCTGGACTACGACACCGTCAGCTTCCAGGACATCGCCGGCAAGGGCGCCAAGCAGCTGACGTTCGACCAGATCCCTCTCGAACAGGCAGGTCCTTACGCGGCTGAAGATGCAGACGTAACCCTGCGCCTGCATCAGGAACTGCATGCACAACTGACGACCATCCCGAGCCTGGCCAGCGTGTTGACGGACATCGAGATGCCGTTGGTCCCCGTGCTCGCGCGCATCGAGCGCCAAGGCGCGCTGGTGGATGCAGCCCTGCTCGGTGTGCAGAGCGTCGAACTGGGCGACAAGATGGTCGAGCTGGAGCGCCAGGCCTACGAGATTGCCGGCGAGGAGTTCAACCTCGGTTCGCCCAAGCAGCTCGGCGCGATCCTCTACGAGAAACTCGGTTTGCCGGTGCTGAAAAAAACCGGCAAGGGCCAGGCGTCTACCGCTGAGGAAGTATTGGCCAAGCTGGCCGAAGATGACTATCCGCTGCCCAGGGTGCTGATGCAGTACCGCAGCATGAGCAAGCTGAAAAGCACCTACACCGACCGCCTGCCGGAGCAGATCAACCCGCGCACCGGGCGTATCCACACCTCCTATCACCAGGCGGTGGCGGCGACCGGGCGTTTGTCGTCCAGTGATCCGAACCTGCAGAACATTCCGGTGCGTACCGCCGAGGGTCGTCGGATTCGTCAGGCGTTTGTCGCGCCAAAAGGCTACAAGCTGCTGGCAGCGGACTATTCGCAGATCGAACTGCGGATCATGGCGCACCTGTCCAAGGACGAAGGCTTGATGAACGCCTTCCGCGACAACCTGGACGTACACACGGCCACGGCGGCCGAGGTGTTCAAGGTTGAACTGGATGAGGTCACCACGGATCAGCGCCGCAGCGCCAAGGCGATCAACTTCGGCCTGATCTACGGCATGGGCGCGCAGAAGCTGGGCAAGGATATTGGCGTCGATACGAAGACGGCCAAGGCGTATATCGATGTGTACTTCGCCCGCTACCCGGGTGTTCGCGAGTACATGGAGCGCACCCGCGCCCAGGCGGCGGATCAAGGTTATGTCGAGACCTTCTTCGGCCGTCGCCTGTACTTGCCGGATATCAACTCCAACAAGCCGCAGGAGCGCGCGGCGGCAGAACGCACCGCGATCAACGCGCCGATGCAGGGCACCGCTGCAGACATCATCAAGAAAGCCATGGTGCGGGTGGACAACTGGCTGGCTGATTCGGACCTGGATGCCAAGGTGATCCTGCAAGTGCACGATGAACTGGTGCTGGAGGTGCGTGAGGACCTGGTCGCCGAAGTCAGCGAGAAGATTCGCGAGCACATGAGTGCTGCGGCGCAGCTGGATGTACCGCTGCTGGTGGAGGTGGGCGTGGGCAACAACTGGGACGAAGCGCACTGATTCCGGGGTTCTGCTGCCACCTGAGGGTGGTGGCAGAGTGCTTTAGATCAGATAACGCCGTCAGTTATTTCCAATAGTTTTTTGCACCTGCCGGAACTTAACCCGTGAACGGCTACTCAGAGTTACTGAATGGGTGGTGAAGCCCTTCAATGCTCCTATGTTGTGTTAAGTGTTGGCAGATATCTGGACCCCGCCCTAGCGGTCCGGAACTTGAACCCCGAACTTCCCCTCCCCATACGAAGTCCGGGGTTTTTTTTGCCCGCAGAAAAGTTACTCGGCGATTTCCGCGCCCTTGTCGGCCAATTCCATCCAGTCGGCGAGCACGGTGTAAGCCTCTTCCAGGCCCAGGCGCTTCGGTGCCGAGAACAGCTGGATGGTGATCGCGTCACCCCAACCTTTACGGATTTCCGCCTGCACTTTGAGCAGGGTGTTCTTGGCTGCACCGTAGGTCAGCTTGTCGGCCTTGGTCAGCAGGATGTGCATCGGCATGCCGCTGGCGACCGCCCAGTCGAGCATCAACAGGTCGAAGTCGGTCATTGGATGACGGATGTCCATCATCAGGATCAGACCCTTCAGGCTCTCGCGGCCACCCAGGTAAGCCTCCAGGTGACGCTGCCAGTGCAGCTTCAGCGGGATAGGTACTTTCGCGTAACCGTAGCCCGGCAGGTCGACCAGACGCCGATCTTCGTCTAGCTTGAAGAAATTGAGCAGTTGCGTGCGGCCCGGGGTTTTCGAGGTGCGTGCCAGGCTGGCGTGGGTCAGGGTGTTCAGCGCGCTGGACTTGCCGGCGTTGGAACGGCCGGCAAAGGCGACTTCAAAGCCTTCGTCATCGGGGCATTGGTCAACTTTGGCGGCGCTGAGCATGAACGTGGACTGTTGGCACAGGCCGAGGATGGGGTTCTTGAGTTGCATGAGATTTCCGATGTGGGCGGTGCCGAGAAAGGGTGCGGCAAGCGGTGTCGTTTCCGTTTCAGTAGCGCCAGTATATAATGCCGCAGATTTTGTGTGTGCTTTGTCCCAGCGAAGGATGAGGTTCACGGGAGCGAAAGACCTTTATTGCGCATTAGAACGCAAAACGCTCTCAAACCCTGAAAAGGTCGATGTATGACCCGATGGTTGCTCGCTTTGGGTGTCCTGATTCCGCTTTATGGCGCTCAGGCTACACAGGAACCGGAAGCGGTGTACAACCGAGTTTGCGTGGCTTGCCATGCCGGCCAGTTGCCCAGCGCCCCCAAACGGGGTGACCAGGCAGCTTGGGCGCCAAGACTGGCGCAGGGCATGGACACGCTGGTGCAACACGTGACCCAGGGTTTCAAGGCAATGCCGCCGCGTGGTTTGTGCATGGACTGCAGTACTGAGGATTACCAGGCCGTCATTCAGTTGATGGTGAGTAAACCCGGTAGATAACTCTTAAACCCCTTAGCCGTAGTTGGATTAGCTGATGAACAAACTGATCGTGAGTCTGCTGTTGACCCTGGGCATCACCGGTGTTGCCCATGCTGCAGGCGACGCTACAGCGGGCCAGGCGAAAGCCGCCGTGTGTGGTGCTTGCCATGGACCGGATGGCAACAGCCCGGCGCCGAACTTCCCCAAACTGGCCGGCCAGGGTGAACGCTACCTGACCAAGCAGATGCACGACATCAAGGATGGCAAGCGCACGGTGCTGGAAATGACCGGCCTGCTGACCAACCTCAGCGATCAGGACCTGGCGGACATCGCGGCCTATTTTGCCAGCCAGAAGGGCAGCGTGGGAGCTGCTGATCCGAAACTGGTCGCCCGTGGCGAGAAGTTGTTCCGTGGCGGCGACCTGGAAAAAGGCCTGCCTTCCTGCATCGGCTGCCATTCGCCAAATGGCGCTGGTATTGCTGCCGCAGGCTTCCCGCACTTGAGCGGCCAGCACGCCACCTATATCGCCAAGCAGCTGACCGATTTCCGTAAGGAAGAGGCCGGGCGAGCCAACGATGGCGACGCGGCGATCATGCGCACCATCGCCCGCAAACTCAGCGATGAAGACATCGCGGCGGTCTCCAGCTACATCCAGGGCCTGCACTAAGGTGCACGCAACGTTAACGCTCGATTAATCCGTCGATGCAAGCATAAAAAGGGTGGCTTAGGCCGCCCTTTTTTGTGGCCGGTGCCGTTACACTAACGAACTCATGCCCGCGTAGACCTGTCACAACAAAGGTCGCGTGAGGCGACTTTATTTGTCCAGGAGTAAAGCATGCGTAATCTGATCCTCAGCGCCGCTCTCGTCACTGCCAGCCTCTTCGGCATGACCGCACAAGCTGCCGACGTGCCGCTTGAAGCCGGTAAAACCTATGTTGAATTGACCAATCCTGTACCGGTTTCGGTGCCTGGCAAGATCGAAGTGGTGGAGCTGTTCTGGTACGGCTGCCCGCATTGCTACGCCTTTGAGCCGACCATCAACCCATGGGCTGAAAAACTGCCTAAAGATGTGAATTTCAAGCGTATCCCGGCCATGTTCGGCGGCCCTTGGGATGCCCACGGCCAACTGTTCCTGACCCTGGAAGCCATGGGTGTGGAGCACAAGGTCCACAACGCGGTCTTCGACGCGATCCAGAAGCAAGGCAAGCGCCTGACCAAGCCTGACGAAATGGCTGACTTCGTGGCCACCCAGGGCGTGGACAAGGACAAGTTCCTGGCCACCTTCAACTCCTTCGCCATCCAGGGCCAGATCAAACAGGCCAAGGAACTGGCGCAGAAGTATGGCGTGCAAGGCGTACCGACCCTGATCGTCAACGGCAAATACCGATTTGACCTGGGCACTGCCGGTGGTCCGGAGGCTGTCCTCAACGTCGCCGACCAACTGATCGCCAAAGAGCGCGCAGCCAAGTAAGGGGCCCGCCATGCGCCGCTGGGGGACTGAACGTGTGGTTGGCCTGCATGACCCGCAGGTCAACGAGCACCACCTGGAATCCACAGGCCTGCCGGCCGACAGCCGGCTGCGCCTGCTCAGCTTCAATATCCAGGTGGGCATCAGTACCGAGAAATACCGGCACTACCTCACCCGTGGCTGGCAGCACCTGCTGCCCCACAACGGTCGCGCCGGTAATTTGCAAAAAATCGGCAACCTGCTGAGCGACTTCGACCTGGTCGCCTTGCAGGAAGCCGATGGCGGCAGCATCCGCTCCGGTTACGTCAATCAGGTCGAGCACCTGGCCCAGCTTGGGGCCTTCCCCTACTGGTACCAGCAGCTCAACCGCAACCTCGGGCGCCTGGGCCAGCACAGCAATGGTGTGCTCAGCCGCTTGAAGCCATGGGCGATCGAAGATCACCCGCTGCCCGGCCCCAAGGGGCGCGGCGCGATCCTCGTGCGGTTTGGCGAAGGCCCTGAAGCCCTGGTGGTGGTGATGATGCATCTGGCGTTGGGTGCCCGCACCCGCACGATGCAACTGGCCTACATCCGCGAGCTGATCGGCAATTACAAACACCAGGTGCTGATGGGTGACATGAACACCCACGCCAGCGACCTGCTGAACAATTCCCCGCTGCGGGACCTCGGGTTACTGGCGCCGCAAGTCGAAGCCACGTTTCCCAGCTGGCGCCCGCAACGTTGCCTGGACCACATCCTGCTGAGCCCGACCCTCACGCTCGAAAGCGTGCAGGTCTTGGCTCAGCCCATTTCCGACCACCTGCCGGTCGCGGTAGAGATTCGCCTGCCGGGTTCGCTCACGGCCGATGCATTGCCCGCGTTGAGCCCTGGCCCCCGCGGACCCCTTGCATGAGCGACGACGCCCAGCGCTGGAAAGAAAAATACCTGTTAAGCATCGAGCAACAAGAAAAGCTCGAACGCCGTTGGGCTGCCCGCCTCGACCTGCTGCGCCGAGGGCTGGTGCGCAGCACGCTGGCGGCGGAAGGCACCGACCGCGCGGTCGACCAATGCATGAAGGAAATGCGCGACGTAGTGCGCACTGACGACATGGACGCCGCCCTCGCCGCCCTGCTGCCACGCCTGGAAAAGGCCGTGCTGGACTCCGAGCAGCGCCGCGAAACCCGGGTCGAGCAGATCAGCACCGCGCTGACGGCACTGGTCGCGCAGCTGCAAAAACTGCCGTTGCCCCGTGACGTCGCGCGCCCGCTGAAAACCTTCGCCAAGCAATTGGACAGCCGAGTGGGCCAGGCGCGGGAGATCCCGCTGCTGCTCAGTGAGTTGAGCAGTCTGCAAGGGCAGGCGCTGGATAACCTGGAGCCGGATGGCGAAGCCCCACGCTCCGGGCCAGGGCTGCTGCAACGCCTGTTTGGTGGCAAGGATGTCGCCAATGAGGCGCCGGTGAGTGAGCCTGCGGCGGTCGTCGCTGTGCCGCCCGCGGCTGCGAAGCCGGCGCCCGAGCCTGTGCCCCAGGAGCCCGCGCAGTCTGAAGAGTTGTCCGAGGCGCTGCGGGCTTTCGCGCCACTGCCGCAAACCACGGCCGCCCCGGCACTAGAAGTCGCCAAGCCAGCGGTCGCAGTTGACGCGCCGGTCCACGCTGCGGCGCCTGTCGCTACACCAGAGCCCGAGCCACAGCCCGAGCCGCCCGAGCCGCCCGCGCCGCAGGCCGAAGCGCCTGTCGCCGAAAGCGCACTCGCCACCTTTGTCGAAGCGCCGCGGGTGCCGGTCGAAGCGCCGGAGCAAACCGTCATCGGCAGCCTGTCGCTGCCGCCGGTGCTGGAGCCTGCCGATCCCGACGAACTGCAATCAGAGGGCATCTACGCCCTGCCCGATTCGCCGGAGCCGTCCTACAGCTCCGTGGCCAAGCATATCGAAGATACCCTGCTCGGCCTGCTCGAAGACCTGTCGTTGCCCGAACGCCACCGGCCACAGGCCGAGGCGATGCGCGAGCGCCTGGCCCATGGCTTGAACTGGTACGAACTGCTGCCGATCCTCGATGATCTGGCGGTGTTGATGCTGGCGATCACCGACAGCGGCCAGCATGAGTTCGAGGCCTATCTCAAGCAGCTCAACGAGCGCCTTGAAGCGTTCCAGGGCCATCTGCAAGTGGCCAGCGATGGGCATGCCGACAGCCGTGACGCTGCTCGCGAGCTGGATACGCAGATCCGCGAGCAAGTCGATGGCCTGCAAAGCAGTGTGCAGGAAGCGGCTGACCTGGACAGTCTCAAGCACGTGTTGGAAAGCCATCTGGAAGGCCTGCTCGGCACCATGGACCAGCACCAGCAACAACGCGACCAGCGTGAGCAGGAAGTCGCGGCGCGCTTGAAAGGCTTGGCCGAGCGGGTGGCGAGCATGGAGCAGGAAGCCCAGGGCTATCGCGAGCACCTGGAAGTGCAGCGCCAGAAAGCCCTGCTCGACCCGCTCACCGGGCTGCCCAACCGCGCGGCCTGGAGCGAACGCCTGGACCACGAGGTCAATGCCTGGCACCAGCGCGGCAACAGCCTGTCGCTGGCCATGCTCGACCTGGACCACTTCAAGCGGATCAACGACGGTTACGGCCACTTGGCGGGTGACAAGGTGCTGAAAATCATCGCCAACGTCCTGCGCAAGCGCCTGCGTTCGACCGATTTCATCGCCCGTTTTGGCGGCGAAGAGTTTGTCTTGCTGATGCCCAACTCATCCCTGGCGGATGCGCTGGCGGTAGGTGAGGTGTTGCGTGCGGCCATCGAGGCATGCCCGTTCCACTTCAAAGGCGAGCCGGTGACGGTCACCGTGTCCATGGGCGTGGCGCAGTTCCTGCCGGGCGAGCGCAGTGACCTGGCCCTCAAGCGCGCCGATGCGGCGTTGTACCGGGCCAAGGCGGCGGGACGCAACCGGGTCCAGGCGGCGTAAAAGATGTTCCATTTTGTGATTTGAGCGCCGCGTCACAAACCGTACGTTACACTGTTGCATTATCGTCTTCAGCGTACTGCCTTCTGCCATGAAATCCTTATCCATTGCCTTTATGTTTCTTCTGCTCGCGGGTTGCGCCAGCGGCCCGCGCCTGGACACCAGCTACCCTTCGGCGAACCACGACAACCGCGTGCAGTTCGTGATCGTCCACTACACGTCCACCGACCTCGAGCGCTCCCTGGCACTGCTGACCCACGGCCAGGTCAGCAGCCACTACCTGATCGGCGACGACGCCTCTGGCAAGATCTACAAGCTGGTGGATGAGAGCCAGCGCGCCTGGCACGCCGGGGAAAGCGAGTGGATGGGCCGCACGTGGCTCAACTCCAGCTCCATCGGCATCGAAATCGTCAACCCGGGCTATCGCGACACGCCGACGGGGCGCGTGTGGTATCCGTATTCCGAAGCGCAGGTAAAGTCGCTGGTGGTGTTGCTCAAGGACATCAGCAAGCGTAATGGCATCGACCCGAAGAACATCATTGGCCATAGCGATATTGCGCCGCTGCGCAAGCTCGACCCAGGCCCGTTGTTTCCGTGGAAGCGCCTGGCCGATGAAGGCCTGGGAGTGTGGCCGGATGCCCAGGCAGTGGCGCGGTTCCAGGTGCAATACGCCGCCGACCTGCCGAGCATTACCTGGTTCCAGGAAGAATTGGCCCGCCTGGGCTACCAGACACCGCAGACCGGCGAGCTGGATGTGGCCACGCGCCATGTGATTGCAGCGTTCCAGATGCACTTCCGGCCGTCGCTGTTTGATGGCACGCCCGATGCCGAGAGTGCAGCGATCCTGCGGGCCTTGAACCGCCGCTGATCTATGGCAGGTGAGCTTGTTGTGGTGATGGGGTTGCTGTAGCCAGGGCGCTTGTTGTGGCGAGGGAGCTTGCTCCCGCTGGGCTGCGAAGCGGCCCCAGAATTTTTGGGAGCGCTGCGCACTCCAGTGGGAGCAAGCTCCCTCGCCACAGGTTCCGGTAGCAAGTTCCTACAGCGGCAGCGCCATATAGAACTGCGTCCCCTGCCCCGGCCGCGAATACACGCCCATGCGGCCCCCGTGCAGTTGCACGATCTCCTTGCACAGCGCCAGCCCCAGGCCGGCGCCGCCTTTCTTGCGGCCCACCTGGACGAACGGTTCGAAAATGCGCCCTTGCTGGCCATAGGCAATGCCTTCGCCGTTGTCCTCGACGCTGACAATCACCCGTTCCCCATGCCGCCGCGCCTGCAGGCGGATCTGCCCGCCCTCGGCGGTATGGCGCAGGGCGTTGGCCAGCAGGTTGTCGAGCACACGCTCCAGTTGCGGCTGGTCGGCGTACAGGCGTGGCAGGTCGGCCTGCGCTTCTACCAGCAGTTCGATGTTCTGCGCATTGGCAGGTTCGGCGAAGCGCGCACGCGCGTGCTCCAGCAGATCGTTCACGTCACACGGCCCCAAGGTGAGTTTTTGCAGGCCGTTCTGGTAGCGCGAGAAGTTGAGCAAGTCGTTGATTAACTGCATCAGGCGCTGCATTTCTTCGTTGACCGTATCCAGCAGGTCCGCCTCGCGGGACTCCGCAGGAAACTTCGCACGCTCGCGAAACAGACCAAACGCCATGTGCATGCCGGTCACCGGTGTGCGCAACTCATGGGAGGCGCGCAGCACGAACTCACTGCGCACCCGTTCAAAGGCGCGCTGTTCGGTGACGTCATGCAACACCATCACGGCGCCGAGGATGTGCCCCTGGGTATGGCTCACGGGCGTGAGGCTGTAAGTCAGCAGGCGCAGTTCACCCTCGACTTCCACTTCCAGGTCTTCCGGCGCGCGCTCCAGGTTGCCGCCGCGCAGCACCAGTTGTAGCTGCTCATCCAGCTCGGGGCGCATCAAGGCTTCGCCCAAGCCCTGGCCGAGGCGTTCCTCGTCCCAGCCCAATTGGCGTTGTGCTACCGGATTGAGGTGTTCCAGGCGGCCTTGGCGGTCGATCATCAGCAGGCCGTCGTCGATGCTGTCCAGCACGGCTTGCAGGCGCTGCTGGCCGGCGAGCAGTTCATCGATATTGGTCGCCTGATGCTGGCGCAGGGCCTCGGCCATGATGCCGAAGCGCCGTGTCAGTTGGTTCATCTCCGCCGCTGAAGAAATCGGCAGCGTCACCTCGAAATCGCCCTGGCCGATCTTGTCCGCCGCCTTGGCCAGCGCCTCGATAGGCCCGCCAAAACGCCGGGCGATGCCATGGGCGGTGACAAAGCCGATAATCAGCACCGCCAGGCCCACAAGGCCGAGCAAGCCGGCGATGAGCAAGGCGCGTTCGCGGGATTTGTGTTCGCTGGTGCTGATGTTTTCCAACGCCTGCTTGTGTTCGGCGATCAGGCCGTTGCGCAGCACGTTGAAGGTGTCGGTAAGCTTGTCCTTGGTACCTGGCGGTGGCGAGGCCTGCTGGGACTGGTCAAACGCGTCCAGCAGGTTCTGGTACTCGCCCCGGGCCTGGCTGAAACCGGTGCCGTGGCCGTCGCGCTGTTCATGGGCGATGCCCTGGTCCAGCAGGTCGAAGTAGTGCTGCTTCGACGCTTGCAGGGCTGCAGGGTCGGGGCGTTGCTCCAACATCATCATCAGTTGGTCGCCCAGGCTCTGGCGCAGCTTGAGGCCCAGGTCCAGGGTGATGAAGTTGCTGCGAATCAGCGACTCCTGGGTCTTGGCCATTTGCATGACGCTGACCAGGCCCAGGATCAGGCCCAGCAGGGCGACGGTGATAAGCGCTGAGATACTCAGGAACAAGCGAGTCCGCAGCTTCATCGCTAACTTCATAAGGTACAGCTCACAGGTTGTACTGTTTGCGTTTGCGGTACAGGGTCGAGGCGTCGATACCGAGGGTGCGGGCCGCCTGGTCCAGGGTGTCGGCGGTGGCCAGCACGGCGCCGATGTGGGCTTTCTCCAGCTCATCCAGGCTCAGCGACGCACCGATGCGCGGGGCGTTGTGGGTCGGTTGTTCGGCCATGCCAAGGTGGCTGATTTCCACCTTCTCTTGCGGGCAGATGATGCTCGCGCGCTCCACCACGTTGCGCAGCTCGCGGATATTGCCCGGCCAGCGGTAGTTGAGCAGCGCCTCGCGGGCTTCATCACTGAAGCCGCGTGCCGGCCGCGCGTACTCCTTGACGAAGCGCGCCAGGAAGCGGTCGGCCAGGGTGAGGATGTCTTCGCTACGCTCGCGCAGCGGCGGCAGGTGCAAGGTGATGACGTTGAGGCGGTACAGCAAGTCTTCCCGGAAGCGGCCGTCGCGCACCATGTCTTCCAGGTTCAGGTTGGTGGCGGCGAGGATGCGCACATCGGCGCGGCGGGTGACCGGGTCGCCCACGCGCTCGTATTCCTTGTCCTGGATGAATCGCAGTAACTTTGGCTGCAACGTGAGGGGAAAGTCGCCGATTTCGTCAAGAAACAGCGTTCCGCCGTCGGCCTGGTTGACCCGGCCCAAGGTGCTTTCGCTGGCGCCGGTGAACGCGCCCCGGCTGTGGCCGAACAATTCGCTTTCCATCAGTTCTGCGGTCAGCGACGGGCAGTTGATGGTCACGCAGGATTTCTTCGCGCGCTTGCTCCAGCCGTGGATGGCCCGGGCCAATTCGCCTTTACCGGTACCGGACTCGCCGAGGATCAAGATGTTTGCATCGGTTCCGGCTACTTGGCGTGCGGTCTCCAGCACGACCATCATCGCCGGGCTGTGAGAGTCGAGGCCATCCTTGGACTGGCGTACTGCGCCTTCCAGCGCTTCCAGGCGGGCGGATAATTGGCGTACTTCCAACTGCTTGGCGGTGGCCAGGCGCAACTGGTCCGGGCTGCAGGGTTTGACCAGGTAATCGGCGGCGCCGGCCTGGATCGCGTCCACGGCGGTGTCGACAGCGGAATGTGCAGTGACAATCACCACACGCATCCATGGCGCCTGAATGCGCATTTGCGCCAATACATCGAGGCCGTTGTCTTCGCCCAGGCGCAGGTCGAGGAAGCACAGGTCGAACACCTGACGTTGCATCAGGGCATCGGCCTGGGCGGCGCTGTTCGCGGTGGCCACGGTGTAGCCTTCATCTTCCAGGCAATAACGGAAGGTGCGCAGGATCGCGGATTCGTCATCCACTAAAAGAATACGGCCTTGAAGTTCCTTGGCTGATTCCATCTGTGCCGCGCTCCTTAACTATGAGTGATGGTGATTAGTCCCGGAATAATCGGGCAAGTTGCATGGTTTATTCTGATCGATAAAAGGATGCGTCGTGCAGGTATCTGCATGAGTTCCTACAGAGCCCCGTCTGATGGCGTTTTCATGCCGTCTTGCCACTTCGGCAACCCGTCACCTGTTTTCTATCCCTTGATCCGACCGCTGGTGATCGTGCATTTCGCACGGCTCCCAGGGCGGCATCGTGCAGGATGCTGTGTGCCCAGGTATTGGATATCTTTCAAGCTATTGATTTTATTGAGTTTTATTTTGTAAAAAAGCTGGCATGCACCCTGCAATATCCCTCTCAACGAATAATCAGAATGCGGGAGCACCACAGCATGACTCGCCAAAGCCTCAGCCAATTGCACGTTTCGCCACTGCGCTTGCAGCAAGGCCTGTTCGCCAGCCTGGCCCTGATGGTCACGTTGATTGGCGGCCAGCAGATGCAGCATTGGCAGCAGAGTCAGCAACAAGTCCCGCAATTCGAACACTCCGTGAAGACCCAGACCCATTTCCGTTCCGTTGGCAGCGTTGCCGCCGATGTAACCGCCCCGCAATTGAGAGTCGCCGACCAGGATTCCACCCTGGGCGAGCTGCCTGTCCAAGAGCGTTGGGTGTTCTAGGCAAGAAAAGCGCCCGCTCACTTGAGCGGCCGTACGGCACTACCGTTGTTACCCCTTTAGAAAGCGTAAGGAGAATCACCATGTTGAGTTGGGCAATCACATTTCTGATCATCGCCATTGTGGCTGCAGTCCTGGGCTTCGGTGGTATCGCGGGCACCGCTACGGGGATCGCCAAGATTCTGTTTGTGGTCTTCCTGGTGATGTTTATCGCTTCGTTCTTCTTTGGTCGTCGTGGCCGAGGCTGAATATGACCTCTTTGTCCCTTAAAGCCCTGGTTGCCGCCGCCCTGCTGGGCGGCAGCGGCTTGGTGATGGCTGCCAACGATGGCCAATCACGCGCCAATGAGTTGCTTAGTGCGGACCCGCAATACCGCCAGACCTGGCAAGGCGTGGTGAAGAAAGAAGAGCGCCTGCCGGAATGGGTGATGAACCTGTCGGGTACGGCTGAACAAATGAATGCCGTGGAAGAAGACGGCGACAAGTACTTGGTCGGGCCGCTCTGCGAAACCGCGGACACCTGCCTGAACAAGCGCCTGATCGTGGCCTTCAGCCTCGACAAGGACGATGCCTACGCGCTGTTGGTAGAAGTCCCGGCCGGCTTGCCGGCGGACAAGTCGCCGACGCGGCACGCCGATTACCGTTTTATCGGTAAGCCGGATGAGGGCATGCAAAAGCTGCTGATGGAGCAGCTGAAGAAAGACCCGAATTGGTACTAGGTCCCTTTGGCGGGCCTAATCAGTGATCGCAAGTTCACAAACCTACGGTTTGCTGAACTTGTGGCGGGCTCGTGACTCTCATTCCCGCTTCTCATACCGCGCATAGCCGCAAATTTCCTTTTTGCCCGACTCCAACCATTACTTGGTGTGTCGGCGCGACCACCTATCGATAAAATTTCGCCGGCACCATAAGACATTTCCGACACTGCGCCGCAATATTCCCAGGCATTTCTGCCAACCCTTCGAAGACGTGCTGAATCTCTGAGCGAGCCGGCTTTGGCAGGTTCACGGCATATTCGGCGGACGATTTGTCGCATTTGAACTGACCGTTCAGACAGTTATTATGAAAAAAAGCCATGCCGATTCGGCATAGGGTAGGCGTTTACGGCATTAGACGTCGCTCCCTTGCATCGGAATAGTTGCGCCTTTTTTCGCCTGCCAGTAAGCCATTTCGGCCACGCTGCGGTGACCTTCCATGGAGGCAGATGCTCACACTTTTTCGCTTTCGAGCGTTGCGGCTGGCGCATTTGCCTTGAGTTCACTTGAAGTAAGGGTAATGACATGAAGAAGGCAAAGCTAAGCCTCGCCTGGCAGATCCTCATCGGTTTGGTGTTGGGGATCGCAATCGGCGCAGTGCTTAACCATTTCAGTGCTGAAAAAGCCTGGTGGATCAGCAATGTGTTGCAGCCAGCGGGCGATATCTTTATCCGCCTAATCAAGATGATCGTGATCCCGATTGTGATTTCCTCGCTGATCGTCGGCATTGCCGGTGTCGGAGACGCGAAGAAACTCGGGCGTATCGGCGTCAAAACCATCCTTTACTTCGAGATCGTCACCACCATCGCGATCGTGGTCGGCCTGTTGCTGGCCAACCTGTTCCATCCGGGTGCCGGCATCGACATGAGTACCCTGGGTACCGTCGATATCTCCAAATACCAGGCCACGGCTGCGGAAGTGCAGCACGAGCATGCGTTTATCCAGACCATCCTCAACCTGATCCCATCGAACATCTTCGCCGCTGTTGCCCGTGGTGAAATGCTGCCGATCATCTTCTTCTCGGTGCTGTTCGGCCTGGGCCTTTCGAGCCTCAAGCCAGACCTGCGCGAGCCGCTGGTGACCATGTTCCAGGGCGTGTCCGAGAGCATGTTCAAAGTCACCCACATGATTATGAAGTACGCCCCGATCGGCGTCTTCGCACTGATCGCGGTGACCGTGGCGAACTTCGGCTTCGCCTCCTTGCTGCCACTGGCCAAGCTGGTGATCCTGGTTTACGTCGCCATCCTGTTCTTCGCCTTTGTGATCCTCGGCCTGATCGCCCGCCTGTTCGGCTTCTCGGTTATCAAGCTGATGCGCATCTTCAAGGATGAGCTGGTACTGGCCTACTCCACCGCCAGCTCCGAGACCGTGCTGCCGCGCGTGATCGAGAAGATGGAAGCCTACGGCGCGCCGAAGGCCATCTGCAGCTTCGTGGTGCCGACCGGTTACTCGTTCAACCTCGACGGTTCGACCCTGTACCAGAGCATCGCGGCGATCTTTATCGCCCAGCTGTATGGCATCGACCTGTCGGTTGGCCAGCAGCTGATGCTGGTACTGACCCTGATGGTCACCTCCAAAGGCATCGCCGGTGTGCCGGGCGTGTCCTTCGTGGTGCTGTTGGCCACCCTGGGCAGCGTGGGTATCCCGCTGGAAGGCCTGGCGTTCATCGCCGGTGTCGACCGCATCATGGATATGGCGCGTACCGCCCTGAACGTGATCGGCAACGCCCTGGCCGTGTTGGTCATCGCGCGTTGGGAAGGCATGTACGACGACGCCAAGGGCGAGCGCTACTGGAATTCCCTGCCGCACTGGCGCAGCAAGGACGCGGCTCCGGCCGCCCAAGCCACGCGTAGCTGATAGCGCGAGCGCGTTGAGACAAACCCCGGGAAATCCGGGGTTTGTCGTTTCTGCCAGCCCCGCTATCATTCGCCCCATCATTCGGGGGATTTAACTGATGCTCAATGGCCTGTGGCTTGGCTTCTTTGTCGTGGCAATGGTGTCAGCGCTGGTGCAGTGGCTGGTGGGCGGTAACGCCGGGATATTTTCGGCCATGGTCGAAAGCATTTTCGCCATGGCCAAACTGTCGGTGGAAGTCATGGTGCTGCTGTTCGGCACCCTGACCTTGTGGCTGGGTTTTCTGCGCATCGCCGAAAAAGCCGGGATCGTCGATTGGCTGGCCAAGGCCCTCGGCCCGCTGTTCCGCCGCCTGATGCCGGAAGTGCCGGCCGGCCACCCTGCCATCGGTTTGATTACCCTCAACTTCGCCGCCAACGGCCTGGGCCTGGACAACGCCGCCACGCCTATCGGCTTGAAGGCGATGAAGGCCTTGCAGGAACTCAACCCGATCCCCAACACCGCCAGTAACGCGCAGATCCTGTTCCTGGTGCTCAACGCGTCCTCGCTGACGCTGTTGCCGGTGACCATCTTCATGTACCGCGCCCAACAAGGCGCCGCCGACCCGACGCTGGTGTTCCTGCCGATCCTGCTGGCCACCAGCGCCTCGACCCTGGTGGGCCTGCTGTCGGTGGCGATCATGCAGCGCCTGCGCCTGTGGGACCCGGTGGTGCTCGCGTACCTGGTCCCCGGAGCGCTGGTGCTGGGTGGCTTCATGGCGCTGCTGGCGACCCTGTCCGCCACCGCGCTGGCCAGCCTCTCGTCGATCCTCGGCAACCTCACCCTGTTTGGCCTGATTATGCTGTTCCTGATTATCGGCGCGTTGCGCAAGGTGAAGGTCTACGAGGCGTTTGTCGAAGGCGCCAAAGAAGGCTTCGACGTGGCCAAGAATCTGCTGCCGTATCTGGTGGCGATGCTGTGTGCGGTCGGCGTGTTGCGTGCCTCGGGGGCGCTGGAATTCGGCCTGGAAGGCATACGCCATCTGGTGGCCTGGACGGGCATGGATACACGTTTTGTCGATGCCTTGCCGACGGCGATGGTCAAGCCGTTCTCCGGCAGCGCCGCGCGCGCGATGCTGATCGAAACCATGCAGACCCAGGGCGTGGACAGCTTCCCGGCGCTGGTGGCGGCGACGATCCAGGGCAGTACCGAGACCACCTTCTATGTGTTGGCGGTGTACTTTGGTTCGGTGGGGATTCAGCGGGCACGGCATGCCGTGGGCTGTGCGTTGCTGGCGGAGTTGGCGGGTGTCGTTGCGGCTATCGCGGTGTGCTACTGGTTCTTTGGCTGAGGCTAAAACCGCCTTCGCGAGCAAGCCCGCTCCCACACTTGACCGCGTTTATCCTGACGAAATGCGATCAAATGTGGGAGCGGGCTTGCTCGCGAAGAGGCCCTCAGCGTTTCACAGAAACATTGCCCTGCTGCACCACCCACTCCACCACCTGCCTGTTCAACTGATCCCCGGCCAAGCCAAACCCGGCCACCACCGCCGGCACCTTGGTATCACTCACCGGCTGCCGCACTTCAAACCGCCGGCTGGCGATAATCCGCTGATCGCTGCCGCGCACCAAGCGTGCATCGAGGCGGATCACCACCTCCACCGCAGAGCCACGGTACTCACTCTGGAACGCCTGCAACTGCCCACCCAGCTCATAGTCGGCTTGCAGGTTGGTGTCGTCGGTACTCAACAACGTCACCCGCCCATCGCGCTGGAAGCCATCCAGCAGGCGGTTGCGCAACAGCACCGGCGACGGATCGCTCCAGCGCGAATTGGCATAGCTGCTGATGAGGTCGCCGTTGGGCACCACGGCAATCCGCGGGCTGTCGAGAAATTCGCTGGTCTGGGGCTTGGTCACCCGTAGCGACCAGGCGACCGGTGTGCCTTGTAGGGTCGCCGGTGCTGCCGCCAGGCGGTACACGTCCGAAGGGTCAGGCTTGGGCAGGATCGAGCACGCGCTCACCAGGGCCAGGGCTACAGGGACGATCAGTTGATAAGCACGCTTCATGGCGTGAACTCCTTGTTCTTGTCACTGCCCAGCAGGTAACCGCTGGGGTTGGCTTCCAGGCGGCGGGAGATGGCGCGCAGCGAGCCGAGGGTTTCGCGCAGTTCGCGCACGGCCGGCGCCAGTTCGTTGAGGCCCTGCATGCCGCTGTTCACCGAGTCCTTGTTGTCGGTCAGCAAGGTGTTGATGGTGGCGGTGCTTTTTTCCAGGGATTTCATCGCCTGCTCGGCACTGCTGAACGCCTGCTTGCCTTGGTCGTTCAGCAGGCCGTTGGCGTTGCGCATCAGCACGGTGGTTTGCTCCAGGGCGCCGCTGGCCTGTTTGCTCACCTGCATCAGTTGCTGCATCACCACTTTGATATCGCCGCGCTGGTCGGCGATGGCGCCGGTGGTTTGCTGCAAGTTGTCCAGGGTGTTGGTCAGGCGCTCGACGTTCTCCCGGGAGAACAGCGCGTTGGCGTTGTGCAGCAACAGGTTGATGCTGCTCATCAGGTCGTTGCTGTTGTTCAGCAGGCGCGCGATGGGCGATGGCGAGGCGATGATTTCCGGCAGGTTGCCGTCCTTGCCCTTGAGCACCGGGCTTTGTGGCGTGCCGCCGCTGAGTTGGATGATCGAGGTGCCGGTGATGCCGGTCAGCGCCAGCTTGGCCTGGGTGTCTTCCTTGATCGGCGTCTGCCCGGCCAGGCGGATGCGTGCCAGTACGCGGCGCGGGTCTTTGGGGTCCAGGCGCAGGCTGATGACGTCGCCCACCTTGATCCCGCTGTACTGCACCGAGCTGCCTTGGGACAGGCCGCTGACCGCCTCGTTGAACACCACTTCGTAATCCTGGAAGGCACTGTCGATACTGGATTTGGCCAGCCACAGGCCAAACAGCATCGCGCCGACCACGACGATCACGCTGAACAAACCAATCATCACATGATGGGCGCGGGTTTCCATGTCATACCTCGTTGAGCGGTTGAGCGGCATCCAATGCCGCACGGCCCCGGGGGCCGTGGAAATATTCGTGAATCCAGGCGTCGTCGGTTTCCGAGACGACATCGATGGCGTCCGCCACCAGTACTTTTTTCTGCGCCAGCACCGCCACGCGGTCGGTGATGGTGTATAGCGTGTCCAGGTCATGGGTGACCAGAAACACGCTCAGGCCCAGCGCGTCGCGCAGGGTCAGGATCAGTTGGTCGAATTGCGCCGCGCCAATCGGGTCGAGGCCGGCGGTGGGTTCGTCGAGGAACAGGATGTCCGGGTCCAGGGCCAAGGCGCGGGCCAGGGCGGCGCGCTTTATCATGCCGCCGGACAGTGACGCCGGGTATTTGTCCGCCGCCGACAATGGCAACCCGGCCAGGGCCAGCTTGACCGCCGCCAAGTGCTCGGCGTCGCGGCGGCTGAGGCCGGCGTGTTCGATCAATGGCAGTGCGACGTTCTCGGTCACTGTCAGCGAGGAAAACAGCGCGCCCTTCTGGAACAGCACGCCGAAGCGCCGTTCCACCAGGGAGCGCTCATGCTCCGACAGGCTCGGCAGGTTCTTGCCGAATACCCGCACCTCGCCTTCGCTGGGCCGGCGCAAACCGACGATGCTGCGCAGCAGCACGGACTTGCCGCTGCCGGAACCGCCGACCACGGCGAGAATCTCGCCCTTGTACAAATCCAGGTCGAGGTTCTCGTGCACGCTCTGGCTGCCAAAGCGGTTGCACAGCCCGCGCACTTCAATCACCGCCTCAGTGGGCGCACGGTGTAAGCGACTCACCAGCCCATCTCCATGAAGAACAGCGCGGCGACCGCATCCAGCACGATCACCACAAAGATCGATTGCACCACGCTGGAGGTGGTGTGGGCGCCGACCGACTCGGCACTGCCGCTGACCTTGAAGCCTTCCAGGCAGCCGATGGCGGCAATCAGGAAGGCGAAGATCGGCGCTTTCACCATCCCCACGAGGAAATGCTGCACGCCGATGTCGGATTTCAGCAGAGAGAGAAACATCGCCGGCGAAATATCCAGCGCCACGGCGCACACCACGCCGCCGCCGACAATGCCCGAGAGCATCGCCAAAAACGTCAGCATCGGCAGCGACACCAGCAAGGCCAGCACCCGCGGCAATACCAGCAGCTCCATCGGGTCGAGGCCGAGGGTGCGGATCGCGTCGATTTCTTCGTTGGCCTTCATCGAGCCGATTTGTGCGGTAAAGGCACTGGCGGTGCGGCCGGCGATCAGGATCGCGGTGAGCAATACGCCGAATTCCCGTAGGAAAGAGAACGCCACCAGGTCCACGGTGAAAATCGTCGCGCCAAAGCTCTTGAGCACCGTGGCGCCCAGGAATGCCACCACGGCGCCTACCAGAAAGGTGAGCAAGGCGACGATGGGCGCGGCGTCGAGGCCGGTCTGTTCGATGTGCGCGACCATTGGCGTGATGCGCCAGCGCTTGGGGCGGAAAATGCCCCGGGCGAAGGTCTCGAGGATCAGGCCGATAAAGCCCAGCAGTTGCTTGCTGTCTTGCCAGACTTTATCCACCGCCCGGCCGATGCGCGCCAGCACCTGGATGCCGGTGGCTTCTTCCGGGGCTTTGTCGGGCACACAAAAATCGTTGAGGGAGCGGTAGACGGTCTTGAGCAGCGCGCGGTCGGCGGCCGACAGGCTGCAATCGCTCTGCTCGGCGGATTGCTCAATGCGCGTGGGGCCGAGCAATTCCACCAGCAGTGACGCGCCGGCGGTATCCAGGGCGCCGAGGCCGTTGAGGTCGATGCGGGCGCCGGCGTCGTATTGGCCGTCGAGCGTGTCCGACAGCTTTTTCAGGTCTGCGTAGTGGGCGAGCGTCCAGTCCCCTGTAATCCGCAGTAACGGAGGCGTGGAGGACGTATCGAGATGGGCTGCGCCGGCCGAGGTACTACTGGTCATAAGCTCCGAGCTTGTTTGGCTATCCACAATTCCTACGTAATAGCACGAACCTGCCTACTTTGGGTTGTCCGTTTGTGCTGCGTCGATGACTTTGAAGCGCAGCACGCCGATCACCTGGCCGTCTTCGGTGAGCACCTGCACTTGCCAGCGGCCCACGGCATCACCGGGGAAATTCTGTTTGTGGGTCCAGGCGCGATAGCCTTCCTTGCGCCCGCCATGGATGTCCAGGGCGATGCGGTCGACCTCTTTGCCGTTGAATTTCCACACGTGATAGATCCGCTCATCCAGGCCACGCGGCGCATTGATCGCGGTGTAGGCGTACAGCCCGTCGCCGCGCAGCTGGGCGACGGTGACTTCCTTGAGGTCATCCCCCGGCGTGCGGTCTTGCAACTGGGTGCTGATGGCCACTTCTGTCATCCACAGAGTGGCTGGTGGTACCCAACTGCGTAGGAACCAACCCGCGCAGCCAATCGCGGCCGTGACCCCCAGCAGCATCGCCCAGCCCTTGAGGCTGCGTAGCGGCAGGCTGACCGCCAGGCTGGGGATCGACAGCGCCATGGCCACGCCCAGGGCCAGCTTGTAGCTCTCGGCGGTGGTCAGGTGCAGGATGATCGGCAGTGCGGTGAGCAGCGCGGCGAACAGGGTCAGGGTGTGCAGCGCAAGGAACAGCGAGCGCTTGGGCGCCAGCCACTTGTAGTACAGCGGATCGACGATCGACACCAACGCCGCCGCGCCGAGCAGGCCGGTGAACAGCGACTGGCCGCTGTTCCAGGCGGTGGTGACGAAAAAGAAGGGCAACACAAAAAACAGACTTTCCTGGTGGATCATCTGGGTGGCGTAGCGCAGCAGCGGCTCGGGAATTTCGCGCTTGAAGACTTTGGTAAACAGCTGGGTAAAGCTGTTTTCCAGCATCAACCACAGCCAGCTCACCAGCATGATGACCGCGATCCAACTGGCCATGCCCTGTTGGCGGTCCACCAGGATGAAGCTGCACACCCCCGAGATAAAGCCGCCGAGTGCAATCACCCCTGGGTAACGCTTCATCAGTTCGAGGACGCGGGTGATTATGCGGGTCAGGTTTAGCATTCGGCGGTTCGCAGTCTTTGTAGGAAAAATCCCAGACAGAATAACGTCTTAGCCCTGTGCTCGGTGGCTGATTACGCGATCCGTTTGCGATAAAGCCGCATGCCGATCAACACAATGGCAATCAGCCCGAGTACACCGGCGCCGATCCAGCTCAGGGTGTCGTAGCTCAGCAACGGTTTCTCGATGCGCCAGTAGCCCGGTTGCTTGAACACCTGGCGCATGGCCTGGTTGGTCTGGTCCAGGCTTACCGCCTTGATGCGTTTGACCGGGTCGCTGAAGTGGCCGTTGTTGTAGTCGCCCGAGGCGGCCCAGTAGTAATCGGCCAGGGCGCTGTTGCCCTGCACGGCCCAAGCCTGGCGGGCGATGGCGGCCTGTTGCAGGCGTGCGAACACGGCCGGGTCGAGGCCGTCCTTGAGCAGCTGCGCCTGTAGGTTTTTCAGCACTTGCTCGGCTTTTGGGAGGTTTTCCCGCTCCAGGTCGGCATTCAGGCTGAGGAAGCCGACACCGCCCAGCACTTCACGCTCGCTCCACGGGCCGTAGGACAAGGTGTGCTTGAGGCGTAGCTGGCGGTACAGCGCCCAGTCGAGGTAGTCCTTGAGCAGGTCGTAGGTTTCATCGTGCTGGTCGTCCAGCAGCGGTTCGGGGAACAGCCAGTGCAGCTTGGCGCTGTCACCGACCCAGCCGTGGATCAGCTCGCGCTGGCTGGCGGCGGCGTGCTGGATTTGCGGCAGTTCAGGGTGTTCGGTGGGATCGACCGGGTCGAGTTGCCCATAGGTGCGTTCCAGATAGGCCGGCAGCAGTTTGTCGAGGTCGCCGACGATAATCAGGGTCATGTTGTTGGGGGCGTACCAGTGTTTGCGCAGGTCCGCCAACTGGTCGCGGGTCAACTGGCCGACTTCGGCACGCTCGGCGCATTTGAGCCCCAGTTCGACGGCGAGTTGGTTGCTGGCGGTGTGGCCGAGGTCCTGGCGGTCGAGCAGGCGTTGCAGGTGGGAGTAATGGCCGCCGTCCTCACGCTCCACCACTTGCTTGGCCGCGTTGATATTGGCGTCGGTCAGTTCGGTGCGGGTGATGATCGCCAGCAGCAGGTCGAGCACCTTGCGCTGGTTTTGCGTCGGCGCCTCGATCACGAAGGTGGTGTCGGCGTTGCTGGTGTAGGCGTTCCATTCGCCGCCCAGGGCTTGCATGCGGTCCTCCAGGTCGCCTTCGCCGCCGCCGTCGATGCCGCTGAACAGCAGGTGTTCGAGCAGGTGCGGCAGTTCCTTGTCCTCGCAGGCGAAGTCATCCAGGCCGACGCCGACCACCAGGCGAATCGCCACATGCCCGCGCTCGGTGCCCGGTTTGAGCAGCAATTGCAGGCCGTTGGGCAAGGTGTAGCCCTCGACTTGCAGGCGGTCAAAGGCAAAGGCGTGGGCAGAACCCATGAGCAGGCAGATGAATAACAGGCGACGCATAACTGGCTTCCTGGCGAGTGAGGTCAGTGTTAACTGACTTCACGGGCCATCGTACGTTCAGGGCGAATGTGTGATGTCGGCAATATCTTCGGTAGAGAGTGCGCCGGTGTCGGACGTTTCCAACACTACATAAGCACTGCTGCAAAACAACGAGTTGAGACGTTTCATGTCGGCAATCAGCTCCAGGTGCAGGGAACTGGTCTCCAGGCTCTGTACGATCTTGCGCTGCAAGCGGCTGACGTGGGCGTGGGCCAGGCGCCGTTCCTGGGCGCGAAAGCGGCGCTTCTCCCGCAGCAATTGGCGGGCGCTTTCCGGGTCGGCGCTGAGGAACACCGACAGGCCCAGGCGCAGGTTGGCAATCAGCTGGCTGTGCAGGTCGGACAGTTCTTCCAGGCCGACCTCGGAGAACTGGCGGCGCTGGGAGGTTTTTTGCTGCTGGACTTTGCGCAGCATGCGTTCGATCAGGTCGCCGGCCAGCTTGAGGTTGATCGACAACTCGATGATCTCGGCCCAGCGTCGGCTGTCTTGCTCGCTGAGGTCTTCGCGGGGCATTTGCGCCAGGTAGAGTTTGATCGCGCTGTACAGCGCTTCGACGTCATCGCTGAGGCTGCGCATGGCCTGGGTGATGGCGGTTTGCTTGCCGCGCAGCACTTCCTGCATCGAGGTCAGCATGTTGTCGATCAAATCGCCCAGGCGCAGGGTCTCGCGGGCGGCGTTGGCCAGCGCCAGGCTGGGTGTGGTCAGCGCGGTCAGGTCGAGGTGGCGGGGTTTGGCCTTGCCGTTGAGTTCTTCGCGCTCGGGCAGCAACCAGGCACACAGGCGCGCCATCGGGCCGATGGTCGGCAACAGGATCAGGCAACGGCTGACGTTGTAGAGCAGGTGGAAGGTGATGACCATGCCCTGCACGCCGTAGTCCAGACCGTCCATCCAGCGTACGAGCGGGTCGAGCACCGGAATGATAAGCAGCAGGCCGATCAATTTGTACAGCAGGCTGCCCAGCGCCACCTGGCGGCCGGCGGCGTTTTGCATGCTGGTGCTGAGGAAGGCCAGCACGCCGCTGCCGATGTTGGCGCCGATCACCAGGCCGATGGCCACGTGCAAGCCAATCACACCGGCGCCGGCCAGGGTGGCGGTGAGTAGGACGGCGGCCAGGCTGGAGTAGGAAATCATCGCGAACAAGGCGCCGACCAAGGCGTCCAGCAGGATGTCGCCGGTCAGCGAGGCAAAGATGACTTTGACGCCCTGGGCGTGGGTAATGGGCCCGGCGGCTTCGACGATCAATTGCAGGGCCAGCACGATCAGGCCCAGGCCAATGCCGACGCGGCCCATCTGCCCGGCGCGCGTCTGTTTGCGCGACAGGAAGAAAATCACCCCGAGGAAGATCAGCAACGGCGACAGCCAGGACAAGTCAAAGGTCAGCACCCGCGCCATCAGCGCGGTACCGACGTCGGCGCCGAGCATGGTCGCCAGGGCGGGCATCAGCCCCATCAGGCCTTGGCCGACAAACGACGTCACCAGCATGGCCGTGGCGTTGCTGCTCTGCACCATGGCGGTCACCAGGATACCGGCGACAAAGGCCAGCCAGCGCTTGGACATGTTCTGCCCGATGACGTGGCGCAAGTTGGAGCCGTAGACCCGCAAGATGCCGGTACGGACGATATGCGTGCCCCAGATCAGCAGGGTCACCGCGGAAAGCAGATTGAGCAAGGTCAGCATGCTCGGCCCCCCGTGTGGGTGCGCTTCAAGAGAAGCGTAGGAAAGTTGCCGCGTGCCGCTCTACGTCTTGTACTTAAGCTGTAGTTGGCGAATGGCGTGCGCGCCAGCATTGCATAGCTGAAAGGGTGATTGAAACAAAACTGTCATGAAATCAGCTTTCTGCAGACGTGAAAAAGGGGCTTGAAAAGCCCCTTTTTGACTGGCTCGGGTTTATTGACCCGGAATATCTTTGCGCAGTTTCACTGGGTCCTGCTGTTTCTTCTTTTTCGCGATGGCGGTGCGCATCTTGATGTTCACCGCTTCTACCGCCAGCGAGAACGCCATGGCGAAGTAGACGTAGCCTTTTGGTACGTGCACGTCGAACGACTCGGCGATCAGCACGGTACCCACCACCAGCAGGAACGACAGCGCGAGCATTTTCAGCGACGGGTGCTTGTCGATGAATTCGCTGATGGTGCCGGCAGCCAGCATCATCACCAGTACCGCCACGACAATCGCAGCGACCATGACCGGTACATGGGAAACCATGCCGACGGCGGTGATAACGGAGTCCAGGGAGAACACGATGTCGATGATCGCGATCTGGATGATGGTGTAGATGAACTTGCCACCCTTGCCGCCCGGCTCTTCGTGGGTTTCGTCTTCGCCTTCCAGCGCGTGGTACATCTCCTGGGAGCTTTTCCACAGCAGGAACAGGCCACCGAAGAACAGGATCAGGTCGCGCCCGGAAATACCCTGGCCGAAGACCACGAACAGGTCAGCGGTCAGTTGCATGACCCAGGTGATCGACAGCAGCAACAGGATTCGCGTGACCATGGCCAGGGCCAGGCCGAAGATCCGGGTGCGGGCCTGCATATGCTTGGGCATGCGGCTGACCAGGATCGAAATCATGATGATGTTATCGATGCCCAGGACGATCTCGAGGGCCGTCAGGGTGAAGAAGGCAATCCAGATCTCTGGATTGGTCAGCCATTCCATGTGTATTCCTTTGAGCAAGTGTTAAACCGCGCAAGCTGCAGCGCCGCGCGGTTGAGTGGGTACGATTATAGAGTGCTGAACAGCGGAATAATCCCCATCAGCAAAGCGGCGACCATTATGCACAGGCATACCAGCACTGCCCACTTGAGGGTGAAGCGCTGGTGATCGCCAAATTCGATACCCGCCAATGCGACCAGCAGGTAGGTCGAAGGGACCAGCGGGCTCAACAGGTGCACAGGTTGCCCGACGATCGACGCACGGCCCATTTCTGCGGCAGTGATGCCGTAGTGGCTGGCGGCTTCGGCGAGGACGGGCAGTACGCCGTAGTAGAACGCATCGTTGGACATGAAGAAGGTGAACGGCATGCTCACCAGTGCGGTAATCACGGCCAGGTACGGGCCAAGCGCGTCAGGGATGACGGCCAGCAGGCTCTTGGACATGGCATCGACCATACCGGTGCCCGACAGGATGCCGGTGAAGATACCGGCGGCAAAGATCAGCCCGACCACCGCCAATACGCTACCGGAGTGGGCGGCGACGCGGTCTTTCTGCATTTGCAGGCACGGGTAGTTGACGATCATCGCGATACTGAACGCCACCATGAACAGCACCGGCAGCGGCAGCAGGCCGGCGATCAGTGTGCACATCAGGGCAAGGGTCAGGGCGCCGTTGAACCAGATCAGCTTCGGACGACGGGCGTCGGGGAATTGCGACACGCTGATTTCGCTGTGGTCGATCTCGTCGCCTTGCAGGTGCAATTCACCCAGGCGTGCACGTTCGCGCAGGCCGTACATGTAGGCAATCACCAGGATCGCGACGACGCCGGCGGCCATCGCCGGGATCATCGGTACGAAAATGTCCGACGGGTCTACGTGCAGCGCACTGGCGGCGCGGGCGGTTGGGCCGCCCCAGGGCGTCATGTTCATCACGCCACCGGCGAGGATAATCAGGCCGGCCATGATCCGCGGGCTCATGCCGATGCGCTGGTACAGCGGCAGCATGGCGGCCACGCAGATCATGTAGGTGGTGGCGCCGTCACCGTCGAGGGACACGACCAGGGCCAGCACGGCGGTGCCGACCGAAACCTTGAGCGGGTCGCCCTTGACCATCTTGAGGATCTTGCGCACGGCCGGGTCGAACAGGCCGGAGTCGATCATCAGGGCAAAGTAGAGAATGGCGAACATCAGCATCACGCCGGTGGGCGCAAGCTTGGTGATGCCGGCAAGCATCATCGGGCCGATATCCGGCGCAAAACCGCCGAACAGCGCGAACAGGATCGGCACGATAATCAAGGCGATCAGCGCGGACAGGCGCTTGGTCATGATCAGGAACATGAACGTGATGACCATGGCAAAGCCAAGGAAAGTCAGCATAGGAATACTCCAGGCGTAGCGCGGCTAGGGAATGGCGAACCGGGTGGGGCTCAGCGCAGAACGAAAGGCACGAGGCGTACGGGGGGAGTTGGAGCGAACAGGCGGGTACGGACGGACATCGGGAATCACCATTGTTGTTGTGTACAGCCGGTCTGGTGCCGGCAGTTGGAGGCGATCCTAGACGGGAAAGCTTTCAGCCAGCTTTCGCTGGGAAAACAGGTGATGAAGGGAAGAGGCACAATCTTAGGATTTATGCAGGTCCAAATGTGGGAGCGGGCTTGCTCGCGAATGCAGTCTGTCAGTTGATGATGTATCGACTGACATTGCGCT
>NZ_JANLGL010000064.1:0-30531 GCF_024655625.1 Pseudomonas sp. 18.1.10 | reverse complement strand
CAGACACCTCGGTGCATCAGCCATACCGAGGTGATGCTATCGCAGGCAAGCCAGCTCCCACATTTGGATCTGCGCCGGACCTGATTACTTCTTGGTCTTGACCTTCGCGCCACGCTGGCGCTGCGCTTCGAACAGGCACACGCCGGTGGCAACCGACACGTTCAAGCTGCTGACGCTACCGGCCATCGGCAAATGCACCAGGTAATCGCAATGCTCACGGGTCAGGCGACGCATGCCCTTGCCTTCGGCACCCATAATCAGGATGGTCGGGCCGGTGAGGTCCTGGTCATAAATGCTGACCTCGGCCTCCCCCGCCGTGCCCACGACCCACAGGCCGCGCTGCTGGAGTTTCTCCAGGGTGCGCGCCAGGTTGGTCACGGCCACCAGCGGAATCACTTCCGCCGCGCCGCAGGCAACCTTGCGCACAACTGGCGTCAGGGTGGCCGATTTGTCTTTAGGCACGATCACCGCCAGCGCGCCGGCAGCATCCGCCGAACGCAGGCATGCGCCGAGGTTGTGCGGGTCGGTCACACCGTCCAGCACCAACAGCAGCGGCGCACCTTCGGTGCGGTCGAGCAGCTCGTCGAGCATCGCTTCGCCCCAGACCTGGCTCGGGCTTACGTCCGCCACCACGCCCTGGTGGACGCCTTCAACCCAAACGTCCATTTCACGGCGCTCGGCCTGGCCGATGGCAACCTTGTTTTGCGTGGCCAGCTCAACCAGCGCTTGTACACGCGGCTCGCTGCGACCTTCCGCCAACCACACTTGCTTGACGCGTTTCGGGTGGTGACGCAGCAGTGCTTCTACGGCGTGGACGCCGTAGATTTTTTCCAGACTCATGACTTGGCCTTAGGTTTGCGCGACCCGCCGCTTTTGGCAGGGGCCGAACCCGCTTTTGGCGGGCCTTTGCGATGTTTACTTGGCTTGCTCGACGGCTTTTCCGCCCCGTGGGACTTTCCCCCAGACGCCGCTTTACCACCGCTTTTGGCTTCGTTGAGCAACTGCTGCTTCAACTCGCGGCTCTTGCGCAGCTCGGCGTTTTTCGCCGCAGCGTCGCTTGGGCGGTAGGCTTCGGGAGCCTTTTCCTTGGTAGACGAGCGACGACCAGCCTTGGCGGCCAGCTCAGGCTCAGCTGCTTTTGCAGGTGCGCCCTTGCCTTTGCTGGCAGGTGCGGTCGGTGTGCTACCACGATTTTTTTTGCGGCTACCCGGCGATTCGGCTGGCTTATCAGACATGCCGAAGTCGATCTTGCGTTCGTCGAGGTCGACGCGCATGACCTGTACTTCCACGGTGTCGCCCAGACGGAAGCTGCGCCCAGTGCGCTCGCCCGCCAGGCGGTGATGCACAGGGTCGAAGTGGTAGTAGTCACCCGGCAAGGCCGTGACGTGCACCAGGCCTTCGACGTAGATGTCGGTCAGCTCGACGAACAGACCAAAACCGGTCACGGCCGTAATCACGCCCGGGAACGTCTCGCCTACGCGATCCTTCATGAACTCGCACTTGAGCCAGTTCACCACGTCGCGGGTGGCTTCGTCGGCACGGCGCTCGCTCATGGAGCACTGCTCGCCCAGCTGTTCCAGGGCTGCTTCGTCGTACGGATAGATCCGCGCCTTCGGAATGGTCATGGCACCGGCGCGCTTGACGTGCGGGGTGTTCTGCTTGGAGTGGATCACGCTGCGGATTGCGCGGTGCGTGAGCAAGTCCGGGTAACGACGGATCGGCGACGTGAAGTGGGTGTACGCCTCGTAATTCAGGCCGAAGTGGCCCTGGTTATCAGCGCTGTACACCGCCTGGCTCAGGGAGCGCAGCATCACGGTCTGGATCACGTGGTAATCCGGGCGATCCTTGATGCTGGCCAGCAAGGCCTGGTAGTCCTTCGGCGACGGGCCATCCTTGCCTTTGTGCAGGGACAGGCCGAGCTCACCAAGGAAGGCGCGCAGTTTTTCCAGGCGCTCCGGCGGCGGGCCGTCGTGCACACGGTACAACGCAGGAATTTCGTGCTTCTTCAGGAACTCGGCAGTGGCCACGTTGGCCGCCAGCATACATTCCTCGATCAGCTTGTGCGCATCGTTACGCGTGGTCGGGGTGATTGCGGCGATCTTGCGCTCGGAACCGAAGACAATCCGGGTTTCCTGGGTTTCAAAATCGATCGCGCCACGGGTATGACGGGCGCCCAGCAACACCTTGTACAGCGAGTAAAGCTGCTTGAGGTGCGGCACGACACCGGCGTATTCGGTACGCAGGGCCTTGGCTTCGCTGGTCTTCGGTGTTTCCAGGATGGTGCTGACCTTGTTGTAGGTCAGGCGCGCCTGGGAGTGGATCACCGCTTCGTAGAACTGGTAGTCGGTCATTTCGCCGGTTTTCGAGATAGTCATCTCGCACACCATGGCCAAACGGTCGACTTTCGGGTTCAGGGAGCACAGGCCGTTGGACAGCTGCTCAGGCAGCATCGGGATCACGCGCTCAGGGAAGTACACCGAGTTGCCGCGCACCTGGGCTTCGTTGTCCAGGGCCGAACCGATCTTCACGTAGCTGGACACGTCGGCAATCGCGACGAACAGCTTCCAGCCGCCGGAGAACAGGCGCAGCTTGCCTGGCTTGGCTTCGCAGTAGACCGCATCGTCGAAGTCGCGGGCATCTTCGCCGTCGATGGTGACGAACGGCAGATGGCGCAGGTCGATGCGTTTTTCTTTGTCTTTTTCTTCCACTTCCGGCTTGAGCTTGGCGGCTTCTTTCAGCACCGCCTCAGGCCAGACGTGAGGAATATCGTAGGTGCGCAGCGCAACGTCGATTTCCATGCCCGGCGCCATGTAGTTGCCGACCACTTCAACGATATCGCCCTGTGGCTGGAACCGTGCGGTTGGCCAGTGGGTGATCTTCACCTCGACGAACTGACCGACCTTGGCGGCGCCATTGCGGCCCGGGGTAATCAGCACTTCCTGCTGGACCTTCGGGTTATCCGGCACGACAAAGCCGATGCCGCCTTCTTCGAAGTAGCGGCCGACGATGGACTCGTGAGCACGGGACACCACTTCGACGATCACGCCTTCACGGCGACCACGACGGTCGAGGCCGGACACACGCGCCAGCGCACGGTCGCCATCGAACACCAGGCGCATTTGCGCCGGGCTCATGAACAGGTCGTCGCTGCCGTCGTCCGGGATCAGGAAGCCGAAGCCGTCACGGTGGCCGGCGATGCGGCCCAGGATCAGGTCGAGCTTGTCCACCGGCGCGTAGGTGCCGCGGCGGGTGTAGATCAGTTGAGCGTCGCGCTCCATGGCACGCAGGCGGCGGCGCAGGGCTTCGAGCTGGTCTTCGGTGGTCAGACCGAATTCTTCAACCAACTGCTCGCGGCTAGCAGGCGAACCCCGATCGGCGAGGTGCGCCAGGATCAGTTCGCGGCTAGGAATAGGGTTTTCATATTTTTCCGCTTCACGAGCGGCCTCGGGATCGAGGGACTGCCAATCGGCCATTAGAGAGTTTTCACCTTGTCTATATGCGGGTTAGTTTGGCATACGCGTATTGAAACGGGAAATTTCAGGCATCAACAAGCGTTTAAAAGCCCTTTGGCGCCCTTTCCAGGCACCTTGCACGACCATTGGCGAAATATTCCAGGATTTTTTCATGGCAGGGGTTTACAGCTCATTAGGCCCTCCGTATAGTGCGCGCCATCGACGACGGCAACGTTGTTGATGTTGCCCAGGTGGTGAAATTGGTAGACACGCCAGCTTCAGGTGCTGGTGATCGCAAGGTCGTGGAAGTTCGAGTCTTCTCCTGGGCACCAAATTCAGATCAAACCCGCGAAAGCGGGTTTTTTCGTTTCAGGTCTTTGATTTTTAAAGCAAATCCCGATTAATTTTTTTAAATCAGGGGTTTACAGATCTAAAAGCCCGCCGTATAGTTCGCCCCATCAACAGCGGCAACGTTGCTTGATAATGCCCAGGTGGTGAAATTGGTAGACACGCCAGCTTCAGGTGCTGGTGATCGCAAGGTCGTGGAAGTTCGAGTCTTCTCCTGGGCACCAAATTCAGATCAAACCCGCGAAAGCGGGTTTTTTCGTTCCTGACCTCCTAAAAACTCTTTTCGACTTTGAGTGCCACTTCGGTCTGGCGGTAGGTGTATGCCCAGTCGATGCTGCTCGCGTTGACCGTACGCTTCACGTAAAGGCTGGGCACCAGGCCAGCGAACTTGAAACGCGGCACAGCCAGGTTGGCGATATAGATCTGCTGGCGATCTTCGCGCAGGCCGCCGAGAAAAGCGTCCGCCTCGTCATAACGCGTACGCCGGTACAGCGCGGTGGCATTCAGATTGATCCCCACATCAAACATCCGATACAGCCCCAGGCTGGCCATGTACTCCTTGTTGCGGGCCGATGCCTGCGGCTGGGTGCGGCGCGTGTAGGTCAGGCCCCCGTAAACCAGGGTCTGGCTGCCCAGCAGGTAGGACGCGGAACCGCCCACCATGCGTTCGTCGTAATTCTCAAAGTAATCGCGCTCTTCGCCTTGGAAACGAAAATGCTTCTGTTGCGCCTGGGCGGTAAGTTGCAGGCGCTCGGTCAGCGTGTGCTTCCACTCGGTGCGCAACCCCGTCGCCTGATACTTGTTATGTCGATCACCCCAGTAACTCTCGAACAGCGGAGAGACCGAGACATCATCCAGCGCACTCAGGTAGTTGTAGCCGATGTAGATCACACTGGTGTTGTCGTCGTAATAGGTCTGCGGCTCGTCTTCCTTGTGCCGATGGTAGTAATTGCCATAACTCAGCCCGCGCACCAGCAGGTGGTGGTTGCCCTCGATCTGCAAGCGCCGCTCGGCCACGGCGTCATACACCAGGCTGGAGGATTTGATTGGCGAAGGCATCTTGCGGTTGGTCTCGAAGCACTCGAAAAAACCGCACACCTGGGTGCGCGTGGTCATGCCGTTGGCCTGGTTGATATTGCTGTTGTAGCCAGTGCCCATCGATACAGAACCATGCCAACTGTCGCGCTCGCGCAATGCGCCTTGATACCCCTCCAGCACTGGCACCACCTGCTCGGGCACCGTGCTTTGCGCCACCTCATCAAACAAGGTCTTGGCTTCGCGGGATTGATTGTCCTCGAACAGCGCTCGCGCCAGCTCCAGCTTCGCCCGGGCGAATGACGGGTTTTGCGCCACCGCCCTGCGCAGGCTGGCAATCGCCTGACGGTAATGCTTCTCCTGGCGGGCCAGCATGCCCTCGGCCATCGACACCAACGCCGGCTCATGGCCGGGCAACTGGCGGTAGCGCTCGACGAACTGGCGCACCTTGGGCCACTGCTGCAGGTTCAGCGTGACGTAGATCGCAGGGCCGAGGTCTTCCAGGGTGTTCTGTACGTTATAGGTACGGCCCTCGATGGTAATCAGCGAGGCGTTGTCTTTCGCCGGATCGGTATCCACCAAGTGGGCGCGCTCACGCTCGGTCATGGTCCGGTCGATCTTGTTCAGCAGTTGCCGGGTGTCGTCTTCATCGGCCCAAGCGGTGCAGGCCAATGAACTCAAGAATAGGGTTAAAGCAAGCCGCAGGGGCAGGCACAGGGGCATGTGGGTCAGATCCAGCGAAGGGACGATGATGAAAAAGGGAGAGATCAACTCTCCCTTTTCTGACGCGGGGTTTTAGTTATTGCTTCTTGCCGCCGAAAGCGACGCTGGTGGCGGTATTGCCAGTGTTGTAGATACCGGCCATGGCTTCTGCACCGGTGCCGTAGAACTGGCCTTTGATGGTACTGCCGGTGTTCTGGAAAGAGCCGTTCGAGGCAATATTGGTACCGTTGAAGTTCACAGTACCTGCACCGCCAGCAATAGAGCCTGCGATGGTGCCGGCGCTGCCACCGTAGTTGACGTTCAGGGTCCCCGAGGAAACACTTGGTGCACTTGGGTCGAATCGCTTGATACCGACTACGTCGTACTTGGCGTTAACCAAGGTTGGCATGGCGGTCGTCGCGTTTTCACCGGCGTAGAACACCGTACGGTTGGCGCTCGTCAGGTTGAGATCCGTGCTCTTATCTGGCTGAACGCCGGTTTTACGTGGCGCCCATTCACCGAAGTACACCTCGACGCCCGGCACCTTGGCGATCACTTCACCGCCAAACTGTGGGAAGTTAGGCAGCGGGTCGGAGATCTGGCGGTAGGAATACACCTGAGTGCCGTAGGCGACGGAGGATTTCCAAGTTTCAGATATCTTCACGTTGTTCATCACGATGTGCGCGGATGTGGTGCTCGCCGCAGGGATCAACCCGTTGGTTTGAGCAATAGGGCCACTTTTAAAGCTGACAACCTTAGTGATATCGGCAGTCCCGCTAACAACCGTCGGCATAGCAATCCCAACCTCACCAACACCCTGCATATTGGACGGCTGCACGGAGACATACGCCGTGGAAGAACCACCCGTTACAGTAGCAGCAAAGCTACCCGAAGCGGCCAAAGCAAGCGCAGAAAACACAAACAGTTTTTTCATAACAACCTCCTAGTTAAAATGATAAAAACCACTGTTTTTGATTAAAAACAGCAAAAAATCAGAATCGCGCAGTCAACCCAAGTTTCAGGGTGCGCCCAGGCGCCGGCATCATTACCCGAGCCAACGGATCGAGGTAATAACGATTGGTTAAGTTATTGACGCCGAAGTCGACATCGACATTTTTATCGACGTGATAACTGGCGTAGGCATCGAACACCCAGATCGGGTGCCAGTTAAATGGCCGATTATAACCATCCACGTACATCACACCATTACGAATCCAGTCTTCCTCATCCTTATTCACAGCACTGCTGTGATAAACCATGCGCGCGCCCAACTCCAGACTTTCATTGAACAGCCGCACACCGCCGTCCATATTCAATGAATACGTCGGCTGCAAGCTGCTGCGAGAGAATGTCGTGGGAAAGCCGGCTGTCACACAGGAAGAGATCGCCGAATTGTAATAAGGATCCAATGTCGCGGCGTAGTCCTTGTCGCATAGTTTTTGCTTCAGCCGATAGCTCGCAGAAAAATTATTGAAATACTTACCACTGTCGAAACGGGTCTGCAATTCAATACCCGAATACATTTTCTTGTCGTACTGCACGACATTGAAGTAGTAGTCGCGATCAACAAAATCACGAATCGTATTATCGTAATAGTTTATCTTGAAATCCGCATGACGCAGGTTTTTGAAATAACCGGTCAAGTCATGCACGTAGCCGACCTCCCAATTATACGAATGCTCAGGACGCATACTGTTATTCGACACATTGGCCCCCGAGTAACCCGATGCCGCTTGCGTGTCCTCATAGATAGACGGGAACCGAATAAACTCTGTGTATCGTGCATAGACCCGTGCATGCTCGGTTAAAAAAATCGTCGCCCCTGCCATGGGCGCCCAAGCGCTATCCTTTCGTTTCTTTGGTAGCGCCCATTTATTGGTCGGATCAGCAGCGTATATACCCCCACCGGCATTAGCACGACTAACAATATATTTGGCATAGTCTCCCGAAGCACCTTGAGGATTGCTCACCGTCTCCTGCAAATTTATAGCACCATTCAAAAATGGATTCTGTGAGCGATCCAGAGTAAATCCGTCAAACGGAACTTCTACAGTTTCGGCTGTATAACGCACCCCGTTTACAGTGTCCTTAGCAAGCATAAAGGGCAGTTCCTCTTCTGGAACTGTTTCATCGGCGATAGCTTGGTAGACGCCATCTATATATCGCTGATTTTCCGCATCCGTCATGACCCGCTGATATTCAAACGACTTTCGGTCATAACCAGAGTTGACCTGCCAACCCGCATCCTGATTTTCCCGATGCCGCTTAAGCCCCGTATCAAACGAGTTGTAATCGCTGTATCGCGCACCCGCCGTCAACAACAACCACGACGTCGGCGTCCAATCAGCACTGAACGTAAAGTTATATTGCTGACGCTCGCCACTGCGCGGCCCCATGTAGCGATTGCCCCACGTAAATTGAGTTGTCGCCCGCCCTTCCGAAGCATCTTTCTGCTCTAACTTTTCCTCACTGAAGTCACTGGACAGTGTCAACGCCACCTCATCACTCAACTGCAACTTGTTGCTGACATTCACCCCCCAACGATCATGCTGGGAAACTTGCAGCGCCTTGGCATAAATCGAGTAACGGTCATTGGTGTTCGGCAGTTTCTCCGGCGTCGCCCCACAATGACCTGCATTTGCCCCCGCTTGGCACTGCACATAGTTATTCCAGGCCACGTCCTGATCCTGAAATGAGCGCGCAGCAATCGCATACACGTCATCGCCGTTCTGATGGCGCCGCGTATTGCTGCGGGTCATCCACAGCCCGGTCTTGAGGTCGATCAGCGGGTTTTCCGGGTTCCAGTTGTAGGTCAGGTTATAGGTGTCTTGTTTGAGCTCGCTGTAGGGCATTTGCAGGCCGATATTGTTCTCACCGGCCTTGGCAAGCCCCACGTAGTAACTGACCAGGTACGGCGAACTTTCACCGTATTCCGATTCGTTATGCATATAGGACAGCTTCAGGCTTTGCTCATCGGACAGGTAGAACGTGCCCTTGAGCAGTGTGGTGCGCATTTCGCTGGAAGTGTTGGCGACTTCGTGCCCCGGCAAGAACAGGTTCGCCACATACGATTGGACGTTGGTGTCCCCCGGAAGCCCCGCTGCCTTGGCATCGGCCTTGGCATCATCCAGCCAACTGCTGGTCTGGTAGCGCTTGGCGCCTCCCTTGCCACTGAAATAGTTGCCCTTTTTGCGATAGCTGTAGGCGCCGAACAGGTCGAAATTCTCTTGGCGCGTACCGGTGGCGAGCCGAAAGGAGTTGTCATTGAAGTCGAAGTTGCCGGAGTGTTTGCCAGTGTTCGGACTGAACTCAGTCCCGCCTCCACCTTGGGTAAACATCAAGTTGCCGTCATACCCGGCGTAGGCACCCGGAATATCCCGATAGTCGCGCCCGAAGGTCTTCATCCCGGTTTCATCCGGCTTCACCGAATTGGTCCCGGTCTCAGTCTTGAGCTCCAAGGCAAAGGTTTCGCCCGGCCGCAGGATGTCATCCAGGTCGAGGGTCTTGATCTCCACCGAACCACCCACGCCACTCTTGATATCCGGGTTCAGCGACGGCCCCTTCTCCACCGAAATGCTGCCGATCATGTTCGGGTCGATGTAATTGCGGTTGGCCACGCCCGCCGAACCCATCCACACCGCCGTGGCTTGCTCGGTGCCATCAACGGTAACCGGGATACGCCCTTCGCCCTGGATGCCCCGGATGTTCGGGTCCAGCGCGCCGCTGTTGCGCGAATCGCCGCTGTACACACCGTTGAGCCCCTGGAACACATCCGCCACGCTGGTGCCCTTGTAGCGCTCCAGTTCGGTCTTGCCGACGTAGACGTTGGAGACGTCCTTGGCGAACACGTTGTTCTGCCCGCGCTCATCCTTGGTTTCAAACTCGCCGTTGACTTCGATGGCTTGCAGTTCGTGCTCGGCTTTCTCTTCAACCCCGCCTGGCAACTCAATGGGGTTGGAACCCATCTTGATCGGCGTATCAGCGCAGACATACGGCGCGGAAAACGCCATCAGAATCGAGCAAGCCAAAGGCTTCAAGCGGCTTAAGGACGGGGGTGGGCCAAAGGCGGACATAGCGGGAACCTGTAGTGGTTATGCACTGCGATAGGCCCTCTCGGGCGACGCAGTGATACTACTCACAGATACGAATGAATCTCACTTGGCTTTGTATGCAGAACGAAGTAATTCCTATGCGGTCGGCGGTTTTCCCCCGGAACGGCACCTGAGAAACAATATCGTTTATCATTGTTTCCAGATATGTAGCCGTAAGCGAGGATGTACCCGCATGACGATTCGCAACAAACCCCTGCTGCGCGGCCTGGCCGCTTCTCTGCTGAGCCTGGTGCTTGGCGCCTCCACCGCAATGGCCGCCGACCCGGTCACCCTCACGCTCTACAACGGTCAGCACAAGGAAGTCGGCGATGAACTCGCCAAGGCCTTCGAAGCCAAGACCGGCATTCACGTCAACGTGCGCAAAGGCAGCAGCAACCAGCTGGCCAGCCAGGTCGTCGAAGAAGGCGCGCGCTCCCCGGCCGATGTGATCTACACCGAAGAATCGCCGCCGCTGAACAAACTCGGCGAGCAGGGCATTCTGGCCAAGATCGACGCCAGCACCCTCGACGTATTGCCCAAGGACTACGTCGGCGCCAATGGCGACTGGATGGGCGTCACCGCGCGCACCCGCGTCGTGGCCTTCAACCCGAAACTGATCGCCGAAAAAGACCTGCCCAAGTCAGTGCTGGATTTCGCCGGCCCCGAGTGGCAAGGCAAGGTCGGCTTCGTGCCCACCAGCGGCGCGTTCCAGGAACAGGCCGTGGCGATCATCAAGCTGCACGGGCGCGACGCCGCCGAAGAATGGCTGACTGGCCTGCGCGCCTTTGGCAAGGTGTACAGCAACAATATGGTCGCCCTCAAAGCCGTGGAGAACGGCGAAGTGGCCACTGTACTGGTGAACAACTACTACTGGTTTGCCCTGAAAAAGGAAAAAACCCACCTGGATTCGCAACTGCATTACTTCACCGATGGCGACGTCGGCGGCCTGATTACCGTGTCGTCGGCGGCGGCGCTCAAATCCAGCAAGCACCCCAAGGAAGCCCAGCAACTGCTGGCGTTCATGGCCAGTGAAGAGGGCCAACGCGTAATCACCAACACCTCGGCCGAATACCCGCTGCGCAAGGGCATGGAATCCAGCCGTGGCCTCAAGCCATTTAGCGAGCTGCAACCGCCGAAAGTCACCCCCGCGGACCTCGGCAACGCCGAAGAAGCCCTGGACCTGGAACGTGACGTTGGCTTGAACTGATGAACCCATCGCTCCCCGCCCCCGCCCTGCGCGGGGGTTTCAGCCCACGGCGCAAACGGCCGTCGATCTGGCTGCTGATGCCCGTGTTGTTCCTGGTCGGCCTGAGCCTGCTGCCGCTGGCGTATGTCGGGCTCAAGGCTTGGCAAGCGGGCTGGGCCGAGGCCGTGCATCTGTTGTGGCGGCCGTATGTGTTTGGCCTGCTGCGCAACACCCTGGCGCTGATGGTGGGCGTGACGCTGACGTGTGGCGTGGTCGGGCTGTCGCTGGCGTGGTTGCTGGAGCGCAGCAACCTGCCGGGGCGACGCATCTGGGGCGTGATCCTGTGCCTGCCGTTTGCGGTACCGGCGTTTGTCAGCAGCTTTACCTGGGTGTCGCTGAGCGCCAGCTTCGAAGGGCTCGGCGGCGCGATCCTGGTGATGAGCCTGTCGAAGTACCCGCTGGTGTTCCTGCCGGTGGCGGCGACGCTGCGCAACCTTGATCCGTCCCTGGAGGAGTCCGCGCGCACCCTGGGACTGAATCGCTGGGGCGTGTTCTGGCGCGTCACCCTGCCCTTGCTGTGGCCGTCGCTGCTGGCCGGCGCGCTGCTGATCGCGCTGCATATGCTGGTGGAATTCGGCGCGTTGTCGATCATCGGCTTGCAGACCTTCACCACCGCGATCTACCAGCAATTCGAACTGGAATTCAGCAACGCCAATGCGGCGATGCTCTCGGCGGTATTGCTGGTGATGTGCCTGACCCTGCTGTGGCTGGAGTTGCGCGTGCGCGGCAAGGGCCGCCACGTGCGTATCGGCCAGGGCGCGGCGCGGCATGCGGAACAGGTGCGCCTGGGCAAGTGGGCGCCGCTGGGGCAAGTCTATTGCCTGGCGCTGGCGATCATCGGCAGTGGCATTCCGCTGGGGATGCTTGGCTATTGGCTGGCGGTCGGTTCGTCGGCAGCGTTTCCGGTGGCGGCGATCAGTGAGGCGCTGCTGTCCTCCCTGGCGCTGTCCCTCGGCGGCGCGGCGTTGTGCCTGGTGCTGGCGGTGCCGGTCGGGTTGCTGGTGGTGCGTTACAAAGGCCAACTGGCGATCTGGGCCGAGCGCTTGCCGTACCTGCTGCACGCCCTGCCCGGCCTGGTGATTGCGTTGACCCTGGTGTATTTCGCGCTGCATTACGTGCCGGCGTTGTACCAGACCTCGGCGCTGTTGCTGATTGCGTATGCACTGCTGTTTTTGCCCTTGGCCCAGGCGCCGATTCGTACGGCGTTGAACAAGGCGGCACCGCAATTGGAAGAGGCGGCGCGCACGCTGGGCGCGTCGTCGTTCAGCGCGTTTTGCCGGGTGACCTTGCCGATCATCTTTCCGGCGTTGGGGGCGGCGTTTGCGTTGGTGTTTCTGGATGCGATGAAGGAATTGACGGCGACCTTGCTGCTGAGTCCGACAGGGTTGAATACCCTGGCGACGGCGGTGTGGGCGCATACCTCGAATGTGGAGTTTGCGGCGGCGGCGCCGTATGCGGCGTTGTTGATTTTGGTGTCGGGGTTGCCGGTGTATTTGCTCACGACTCGGATGTATCTGAGCCGCTGAGACCGCTATCGCAGGCAAGCCAGCTCCCACATTTTGAAATGCATTCCAAATGTGGGAGCGGGCTTGCTCGCGAATGCGTCAGCACAGGCAACACTAAGCCCGAAACTGCCCCAAGCTGGCCTTCAACTGCGCCGCCAACCCATCCAACACCTTGCCACTGGCGGTCGTCTCCACCACCGCCTGCGCCGCACGCTCGGCCTGGGCATGGATCACCTCGACCCGCCCACGCACTGCATGCGCGCCCTGGGCCTGATGCTCAGCAGCACGCGTCGCCAGCCCAATCGCCGCATGCACCTGCTCCACCGAGGCCTGCACGGTCTGCTGCAAACGCACACTGTCACGCAGCACCAGCAAGCCTTCATTGGCCTGGCGCCCGGCCTTGCCGATGGTTTCCACCGCTTCCCGCGCACCTTGTTGCAACGCGACGATATGCGCCTGGATATCACCGGTGGAGCTCTGGGTCTTGCTGGCCAGCGCACGCACTTCGTCCGCCACCACCGCAAAACCACGCCCGGTCTCGCCGGCTCGTGCCGCTTCAATCGCGGCATTGAGGGCCAGCAAGTTGGTTTGCTCGGCGATGCCGTGGATCACCGTCAGCACCACTTCAATCTGCTCGCTCTGCTGCGCCAGGCGTTCGATGACCTTGGAGCCGGCCTGCACCTGCCCCGCCAGCGCTTCGATCAGTTCGCCCACTTCGGTCGAGGTGCGCGAGTTTTCATCCGTGGCCTGGCGAATATCCACCACCTGCTGCAACGCCGCCTGCATCGCATGGCTTTCGGCCTGGGCCTCGTCGGCCATTTGCGACAGCGCGCGCAGGCTCTCGGCGACCTCGTCGCGCTGCAAACCGGCGGCCGCGTCGGCGCCGGCGTTGCGCAGGGTCATGGCGCCGATTTCGACGCCGGTGCGCTGGGCCACATCGCCCGCCTCACGCACGATGGGCTGCAACTTATCCACAAAGCGATTGACCGCCGAGGCCATGTCGCCGATTTCGTCCTTGCTGCTGATTTGCACACGTTTGGTGAGATCGCCCTCGCCCGCCGCGAGGTCGTCCATGGCGGCAATCAACAGCTTCAGGCGATTGACCACACGCCGGCCGAGCACGATGGCGATCAGCAGCAATACGCCCAAGCCAACCAGGGCCAAGCCCATGCCGATGCGCCAGCGCAGGGTGCCGGCGGCCTCTTGTACGGCGCTGGTGGTGTTGGCGGTCATCTGGGTGGCGGTGGCTTGCGCCGATTGCAGGCGTGCGCCCATGGCGGTCGCGCTGTCGGCAGCGGCGCCCTTGAGGCTGTCGCCCACCAGTTGGTCGCCGCTGGCGATCAGGGCGGCGAAACGCTTGTCCAGCGCTTGCAGGTCGGCCTCTACCGAAGCCGTCGAGACGCCCATGAGCACCTTGCCGATTTCCACGCCGTTGGGGCTGATCGACGCCTCGACGTAGTACACCGACGGGTCGTTCTTGGCGGCATTCAAGACTTTGTCCAAGGCGCGGTCGCCCTGGCCTTTTTCCAGCAGGGCCTTGTTGATCGGGTTTTCCCGGTTCAGGTAGCGGGTCAGGTGCTCACCCGCTGCGTCGTCGTAGACCACAAACAACACGTTGGGATTACGCTGGGCACGCCGGGCGAATTCCGACAACGTCGGCACATCGCTGTCCCACATGGCGCGCGGCGCCACCGAGGCCAGCAGTTGGGCCATGTCATTGGCGGAGTCTTTCAGGTCTTTTTCCAGGGTCGCACGCAGCTGCTTCTGCTCTTCCTGCAGGCGCGTCGACAGCCCTGCGGTCAGACGCTGGCGCGTACTGGTGGACAAGCTGTCGAGGCTGGACGTGACCTCCTTGCCCGCCTGGGCCAATTCGCCAGACAGTTTCTGGCTGTCGATGCCCAGGCGATTGCTCAAATCGGCTTCCAGCGCGGTCACGGTGCTCCGCGTCAGAGCGACGGCCACCAGCACTTGCACCAAAAGGGCGATACCTAGGGTAACGAACACCGGCCGCAACAGACGGCTTTGTAACAATGAGAGAACGGCAGACATCGGGAATCCCTCCACCACGGGTGCCATTAAATTGATAGCACCGCGAAAGAGACAACCGAAGCAAAGGTCGTGCCGCCCAGGCGGCAGAAACGACAAAGGGCTCCCGAAGGAGCCCTTTGCTTTTTACATCAACAGCTTATTACGCGAACGGGTGACGCAGAACGATGGTCTCGTTGCGGTCCGGGCCCGTCGAAATAATGTCGATCGGTGCGCCGATCAGCGCTTCAACACGCTTGATGTAGGCACGGGCGTTAGCCGGCAGTTCTTCCAGGGTCTTGGCGCCCACGGTCGATTCGGTCCAGCCCGGCACTTCTTCGTACACAGGCTGCAGGCCTACGTAGCTGTCGGCGTCGGTCGGCGCCACATCATTACCGTTGGCGTCTTTGTAGCCGACGCAGATATTGATGGTTTCCAGGCCGTCGAGTACGTCCAGCTTGGTCAGGCAGATGCCCGAGATGCTGTTCACGTCGATAGCGCGACGCAGGATAACGGCGTCGAACCAGCCGCAACGACGGGCACGGCCGGTGGTTGCGCCGAACTCGTGGCCTTGCTTGGCCAGGTGCGCGCCGACTTCGTCGAACAGTTCAGTCGGGAACGGACCCGAACCTACACGGGTAGTGTAGGCCTTGGTGATGCCGAGGATGTAGTCCAGGAACATCGGGCCAACGCCGGAACCGGTGGCAACGCCGCCAGCGGTGGTGTTGGAGCTGGTCACGTACGGGTAGGTACCGTGGTCGATGTCCAGCAGGGAGCCTTGGGCGCCTTCGAACATGATGTCTTTGCCAGCGCGACGCAGGTCGTGCAGCTCAGCGGTCACGTCCAGCATCAACGGCTTGAGCAGCTCGGCGTATTCCTTGCACTCGGCCAGGGTCTTGTCGAATTCGATGGCTGGCTCTTTGTAGTAACCGACCAGCATGAAGTTGTGGTAATCCACCAGTTCACGCAGCTTGTCTTCAAAGCGCGGCATGTTGAGCAGGTCGCCCACACGCAGGCCACGACGTGCAACCTTGTCTTCGTACGCCGGGCCGATGCCGCGACCGGTAGTACCGATCTTCAGCTCGCCACGGGCCTTTTCACGGGCCTGGTCCAGCGCAACGTGGAAGGACAGGATCAGCGGGCAGGACGGGCTGATACGCAGGCGCTCGCGCACCGGTACGCCTTTCTCTTCCAGCTTGATGATCTCGCGCAGCAGGGCGTCAGGTGCAACCACCACGCCGTTGCCGATCAGGCACTGCACGCCTTCGCGCAGCACGCCCGACGGGATCAGGTGCAAGACGGTTTTTTCGCCATCGATGACCAGGGTGTGGCCAGCGTTGTGGCCACCTTGGTAGCGCACTACGGCGGCAGCATGTTCGGTCAGCAGATCAACGATCTTGCCTTTGCCCTCATCACCCCATTGGGTGCCCAGGACTACGACATTCTTACCCATAACACTTGTCCTCATTCGCGCAAACTTGGTGCCGGCGATGGCCGGCAGGAAAACTCAAGAAGCCAGTGGCGATACTTGCCAAAGCCCGTTCTGCTGAATCAATTGCCGGTCGCAGTCCGCTTCACGGGCGGCGGCCAATGGCTGCCCAGGCAAAGCCTGGACGACACGCTGACCCTCACTGCGCAACTGGCAAACCTGCTGCCAGAGTGCTGCGTCCGTACTGTCGGGCATCCAGATGCCACCAGACGGTAGCTCGACCTCAGCACGCCCCAGGGTCACCAGGGTTTTCAAATCGGTAGAGAAGCCAGTCGCCGGACGGGCGCGACCGAAGTCGGCGCCGATGTCGTCATAACGACCGCCTTGGGCGATGGCTTGGCCAACGCCCGGTACAAACACCGCGAACACCACACCGGTGTGGTAGTGGTAGCCGCGCAACTCACCCAGGTCAAAGTACAGCGGCAGCTGCGGGAAGCGTGCCGACAACCGCTCGGCAATCGCCAGCAGGTCGTCCAGCGCAGCCAGTACCGGCGCCGGCGCCTTGGCCAGACGCTCGCGCGCCGCCACCAGCACTTCACGACCGCCGCACAGGTTGACCAGTGCACGCAGCATCTCAGCCAAGTCCGCTGGCACGCCTTCGGTCAAGGCGATCACTTCATCGATGGCCTTGCGTTGCAGGGCATCGAACAGCTGTTGTTCCACTTCACCGGACAAGCCGGCCGCACGCGCCAGGCCACGGTAGATACCAACGTGGCCCAGGTCCATGTGGACATCCGGCACGTCCGCCAGTTGCAGCATGGCCAGCATCAAGCTGATCACTTCAACGTCGCTGCTCGGGCTCGCATCACCGTACAACTCGGCGCCCAACTGGATCGGGCTACGGGAAGACGACAATGCACGCGGCTGTGCATGCAGCACGCTGCCGGCGTAGCACAAGCGGCTCGGGCCTTCGCGACGCAGGGTGTGCGCATCGATGCGCGCCACTTGCGGCGTGATGTCGGCACGGAAACCCATTTGCCGGCCCGATTGCGGGTCGATGACCTTGAAGGTGCGCAGATCCAGGTCCTGGCCCGCGCCGGTCAGCAGGGATTCCAGGTACTCGATATGGGGGGTCACGACAAACTCGTAACCCCAGCTCTGGAACAGATCCAACACCTGGCGACGCGCTACTTCAATGCGCGCAGCTTCTGGTGGCAGTACTTCTTCGATGCCATCTGGCAGCAGCCAGCGGTCTACCGTTGCCATTACGCCAATCCCCTTTGATCCGGGCGGCCAGCCCTCGGCCGAGCCTTGAGTGAAGCAGAAAATACCCGCCCCCTGCATAAACCACGCGCAAGAGCGACGTGACGAACGGCCTGTAATCGGCCTCGTCAGGCACTTTCCTCGAAAAACCTGTCACGTCTGCCGAATCAAACATGCAGACGCAAAAAAGCCGGGAATTTCCCGGCTGCCGCATCATACACCCGTTTTCTGAAAGGATCACCCCGCCAGGCGTTTTAGCCGCCCGACGGAGTGCGTCCTACACAGTGACGAGCTGATTACTTGGCTTTTTCCAGGTAGCGGAAGAAATCGCTACTTGGGTCCAGCACCATGACGTCGGTTTTGTTCGCGAAGCTTTCACGGTAGGCACGCAGGCTACGGTAGAACGCGTAGAACTCCTGGTCCTGGCCGTAGGCCTTGGCGTAGATCGCTGCGGCCTGGGCATCACCATCACCACGGGCCACTTCGGACTCGCGATAGGCTTCTGCCAGCAGTACACGACGCTGACGGTCGGCATCCGCACGGATACCCTCGGCCAGCTCGTTACCCTTGGCGCGGTGCTCACGAGCTTCACGCTCACGCTCGGTGCTCATACGCTCAAAGACGCTGCGGTTCACTTCCTTCGGCAGATCAATGGCCTTGACCCGGACATCAACCACTTCGATGCCCAGCTCTTTTTCCGCCATCGCGTTCAACGAACGCGTGATGTCAGCCATCAGTGCGTCACGTTCACCGGACACCACCTCGTGCAGGGTGCGCTTACCAAACTGGTCACGCAGGCCCGACTCCAGACGACGCGACAAACGATCATCGGCGAGTTGCTTGATACCCGAGGTTGCGGTGTAGAAACGCTCGGCATCCTTGACGCGCCACTTGGCGTAGGCGTCAACCATCACGGCTTTCTTTTCCAGGGTCAGGAAGCGCTGCGTCGGTGCATCCAGGGTCATCAGACGCGCATCGAACTTGCGCACCTGGTTGACGAAGGGGACTTTCACATGCAGGCCCGGCTGGACATCCGCCTGGACCACGCGACCGAATTGCAGCATCACCGCGCGCTCGGTCTGAGACACGATGTAGAAGCAGTTCCAGGCCGCGATGACCACGACGACGCCCACAATCAGGGCGGTCAGCGATTTATTGCTCATCAACGACTCTCCCTGCTACGTGTTTGCTGTTGCAGCAAGTCAGCGGCCGCACGGGCGCTCGCTTCGTTGGCAGCGGCTGTCGAACCGGTGGCCGGTGCGCTGGTGCTGCTACGACCACCTTCGATCATCTTGTCCAGCGGCAGGTACAGCAGGTTGTTCTGCCCACCCTTGTTGCCGGTCACGAGAACCTTGCTGGTGTTGCTGAAGACTTCCTGCATGGTGTCCAGGTACAGACGCTCACGGGTAACTTCCGGTGCCTTGCGGTACTCGGCGACCAGCTTGGTAAAGCGATCTGCCTCACCCTTGGCGCGGGAGACCACTTCGTCGCGGTAACCGTTGGCATCCTCAAGGATACGCTGGGCCTGACCACGGGCTTCCGGCACGACGCCGTTGGCGTAGGTTTCAGCCTGGTTGCGCGAACGCTGCTCGTCTTCACGGGCGCGGATCACGTCATCGAAGGCTTCCTGCACTTCACGCGGTGCCGCTGCGCTCTGTACGTTTACCTGGGTCACGGTGATACCGGTGCGATAGGTATCGAGGAAACGCTGCAGGCGTTCCTTGATTTCGCTGGCCATCAGTTCACGACCTTCGGTCAGCACCTGGTCCATGGCGGTGGAACCCACCACATGGCGCAGGGCGCTTTCGGTCGCGTGCTGCAGGCTGACTTCAGGCTGATCGACGTTCAGCACGAAGTCTTGCAGGTTGCTGATCTTGTACTGCACGGTCAGTGGCACTTCGACGATGTTCTCGTCTTCGGTCAGCATCTGGCCCTGCTTGGTGTAGGCACGCTCACGCGTGACGTTTTCCATGTACTTCTTGTCGATCGGCGGGAAGTAGATGTTCAGGCCCGGGCCGACAGTCTCGTAGTACTTGCCGAAGCGCAGCACCACGGCTTGCTCCTGCTCGTCCACGACGTAAACGGCGCTGTACAGCCAGACGGACGCCAGCACGACAAGACCCAGGCCCAGCAGGCCGTAGCCGCCGCCCTTGCTTGTGCGACCGCCGTCGTCACCACCACGTTTTTTTCCACCACCGAACAACCCATTCAGGCTTTCCTGCAGCTTTCGGAAGGCCTCGTCGAGATCTGGTGGCCCCTTGCGGTCGCCATTATTGCGGCGTTTACCACCCCAAGGATCCTGATTATTCGAGTTGCCACCCGGCTCATTCCAAGCCATAGCGCTCTCCATCTGATAAAGCAAAGACGCACCCACGGCGCGCCGACCAATGCTACAGAATGCCTGCTACTGCGGCACAACCGCTTTCGGAGGCTTTTATTGCAAAGTGTGTTGTTCGATGAACTCTGTCGGTACAACGCCTTCACGACTGACCAGCCGATTAAGCTCCGTGCGCGGCAATCGAACGGCCAGCAAGCTGACACCTTCTTCGTCGTATTCTTCTTTCTGTACTGCGCCCAGCTCGAAGAACTGTGCACGCAGTCGAGCAAAACGCTGGGGCAAGCGCAAGGTGCCGACGAACAAATCACTGCCAAGCAACTCGGCAATGGCTTGTTCAAGCAGCTCCAGGCCACTGCCATCACGCGCCGACAGCCAGACCCGCTGGGGCTTGCCGTTCTCATCGCGCTGGATTTGTGGCTCAACGCCTTCAAGCAAATCGAGTTTGTTATAGACCTCGAGGATCGGCAAGTCCTGGGCACCAATCTCGCCCAGCACCAGCATCACCTGCTCGATCTGCAACATGCGATCCGGTTCGGCCGCATCGATCACGTGCAACAACAGGTCGGAATTGCTCGACTCTTCGAGCGTAGACCGAAATGCCTCGACCAGCTTGTGGGGCAAGTGACGAATGAAACCCACGGTGTCGGCCAGGACAATCGGCCCCAGGTCGTCCAGATCCAGACGGCGCAGGGTCGGGTCGAGCGTGGCGAACAACTGGTCGGCCGCATAGACGTCGGATTTGGTCACGTTATTGAACAGCGTGGACTTGCCGGCGTTGGTATAACCCACCAGGGACACGGTAGGGATATCCGCGCGGGAACGGCCACGGCGCGATTGCTCGCGTTGGCTGCGCACTTTTTCGAGGCGGCCCTTGATCTGGCGCAGGCGCACCCGCAGCAGGCGCCGGTCGGTTTCCAGCTGGGTTTCACCCGGGCCACGCATGCCGATACCGCCACCCTGACGCTCAAGGTGAGTCCAGCCGCGAACCAGCCGCGTGCTCATGTGGTCAAGCTGGGCCAGTTCGACCTGGAGCTTGCCTTCATGGGTACGGGCGCGTTGGGCGAAAATATCGAGAATCAGACCGGTACGGTCGATCACGCGACACTCGAACACACGTTCGAGGTTACGTTCCTGACTGGGCGTGAGGACGTGATTGAAGATCACCAGATCGGCTTCTTCGGCGTGGACCAGGTCGCGCAGTTCCTCGACCTTGCCGCTGCCAATCAGGAATTTGGCGGTTGGCCGATGACGCGGTACGTTAAAAAACGCAACGGTCTCGGCGCCGGCCGAATTCGCCAACTCCTGAAACTCCTGCGGATCTTCGCGCGCCTCAGGGTCCTGTCCATCCAAGTGAACGAGGATTACCCGCTCACCACCACCGTGGCGCTCAAAGAACAAAGGAGACTCCTATCAGGCGTTACCTGGCTCAGCGTCAGCTGCTTCATCACCCGCTGCGCTTGGCAGACGGATTGGACGCACTGGAACGACTGTCGAGATAGCGTGCTTGTAGACCATCTGGCTGACGGTGTTTTTCAGCAGGATCACGAACTGGTCGAACGACTCGATCGTGCCTTGCAGCTTGATACCGTTGACCAGGTAGATGGAAACCCCCACTTTCTCTTTACGTAAAGTATTCAAGTAAGGGTCTTGTAGCGAATGCCCTTTTGACATGTGCCGCACTCCTTTAAGGATCAATAATAAAAAATCGGAAAATAGATAGCTCAAGGCCGTCACACCCCCAAGGATAGACGGCAATTGCAAGGACTCAGCTCAATATGGAGACCGTTCCCAAGTATTTCAAGGCGCGTGACAGATTGTCGCTGTCCAGGCTGTCCAGCCAGTGCAAATCGCTCCAGCTGCGCAGCCAGGTGAACTGGCGCTTCGCCAATTGGCGCGTGGCAATGATGCCGCGCTCCTGCATTTCGGCTGACGTCAGCTTGCCATCCAGATGATCCCAGACTTGGCGGTAGCCTACAGCACGTATCGAAGGCAACCCTAGATGCAGGTCACCTCTGGAACGCAGTGCTACGACCTCGTCCACGAACCCCTGTTCCAACATAATTGTGAATCTTTGTGCAATACGGTCATGCAGCACCTGGCGATTCGCCGGGGCAATGGCCAGATTCGCCACAGTATAGGGCAATTGTGACCGTCCAGATGCGCCTGCGTCGGCACTTTGCGCAGTTTGTTTCAGCCGATGTTCAGTCATGGTCTGGCCACTTACACGCCAGACTTCCAACGCGCGGCTGAGGCGCTGCGGGTCATTGGGGTGAATGCGCGCGGCGGATACCGGGTCAATGGCTGCCAATTGGTCGTGCAAGGCTTGCCAGCCAAGGCGCGCAGCCTCTTCCTCAAGCTCGGCGCGCACCTGGGGGTCGGCCGCCGGCATATCCGCCAGGCCTTCCTGCAAAGCCTTGTAATAGAGCATCGTACCGCCCACCAGCAGCGGAATATTGCCGCGCGCGGTGATCTCGGCCATGGCGGCCAAGGCGTCGGTGCGGAAGTCCGCCGCCGAATAGCTCTCGGCCGGGTCGATGATGTCGATCAGCTTGTGCGGATACTGGGCCAGCAACTCTTTGGACGGCTTGGCCGTGCCGATGTCCATGTCCCGGTAAACCAGGGCAGAGTCGACGCTAATCAACTCGCACGGCAGCACTTTGGTCAGTTCGATGGCCAGGTCGGTCTTGCCGGCGGCCGTGGGGCCCATCAGGAAAATCGCGGGGGGCAAGGCACTCATCAGCGGCCGCGCAAGAACAGTTTGTCCAGATCGTCCAGGCCCATTTGGGTCCAGGTCGGTCGGCCATGGTTGCATTGCCCGCTGCGCTCGGTGTTTTCCATGTCGCGCAGCAGCCCGTTCATTTCCGGCAGTGCCAGGCGGCGGTTGGCGCGGATGGCGCCGTGGCAGGCCATGGTGCCGAGCAGTTCGTTGATATGCGCCTGCACGCGGTCGCTGGTGCCGTATTCCATCAGGTCGGCGAGCACGTCGGCGACCAGGCGGTTGGCTTCGGCCTGCTTGAGCAGCGCCGGGATCTGGCGGATGGCCAGGGTTTCCGGGCCCAGGCGTTGCAGCTCAAAGCCGAGCTTCTGGAACACAGCGGCATGCTCTTCGGCGCAATCGGCTTCGCGCTGGCTGACCGCCAGGGATTCCGGCACCAGCAACGGCTGGCCGCTGAGACCTTCGCTGGCCATGGCGATCTTGAGGCGTTCGTACATGATCCGCTCGTGGGCGGCGTGCATATCCACCAGCACCAGGCCGTGGGCGTTTTCCGCCAGGATATAGATGCCCTTGAGCTGCGCCAGCGCGTAACCCAGCGGCGGAATATCACCGCCACCTTCCGGCAAGGCCACTGCAGCACCCGGCTCGGCGCCCGGCAGCGGCGCGAAAAACTCGCGATACGCTGCCTGCGCTTCAGCCACCGGCACGGCCGATTGCGGACGCGGCGTGTATTGATATTGATAGCCCGCACCCGCGCCAGAACCTGGCGCGGCGAACGATGGCTGCGGCGCCGTCGATTGCAGCAGGTTGCCGGCCAGGCTCATTTCGCCCTGGGGGCCAAACTCACCCGCCTCCGGGCCGCTCGGGCGCACCACGGCCGTGACGATCGGCGCAGCCAGATGATCGTCCGGGCGCACATCGCCCAAGGTGCGGTGCAACGTGCCATAGAGAAAGTCGTGCACCATGCGCCCATCGCGGAAGCGCACTTCGTGCTTGGTCGGGTGCACGTTGACGTCCACCACCGAAGGGTCGACCTCGAAGAACAGCACAAACGTCGGGTGCCGCCCGTTGAACAGCACGTCGCGATAGGCCTGGCGCACCGCGTGGGCCACCAGCTTGTCGCGCACCGCGCGGCCGTTCACGAAGAAGTACTGCAAGTCCGCCTGGCTGCGGGAGAACGTCGGCAAGCCAACCCAGCCCCACAGGCGCAAGCCGTTGCGTTCGATTTCAATCGGCAGCGCCTGCTCCAGGAAGCCCGCGCCACAAATCGCCGACACCCGGCGCGCACGCGCGGCTTCGTCGTGGGCTTCGTGCAGGCTGAGGATGGTCTTGCCGTTGTGGCGCAAATGAAACGCCACATCGAAACGCGCCAGGGCCAGGCGCTTGATGACTTCTTGCAGGTGATCGAATTCGGTTTTTTCGGCCTTGAGGAATTTGCGCCGCGCCGGGGTGTTGAAGAACAGGTCACGCACTTCCACCGAAGTGCCTACCGGATGCGCCGCCGGCTGAACCCGGGGGGCCATGTCGCGGCCTTCGGTTTCCACCTGCCAGGCCTGTTCGGCACTGCGGGTGCGCGAGGTCAGGGTCAGGCGCGCCACGGAACTGATGGACGCCAATGCCTCACCCCGAAAGCCCAGGCTCATCACCCGCTCCAGGTCTTCGAGGTCGCGGATCTTGCTGGTGGCGTGACGGGCCAGGGCCAGCGGCAGGTCATCGGAAGAGATGCCGCTGCCGTCATCGCGCACCCGCAGCAGCTTGACGCCGCCCTGTTCCACGTCCACGTCGATGCGCTTGGCGCCGGAGTCGATGCTGTTTTCCAGCAACTCCTTGATCACCGACGCCGGGCGCTCAACCACCTCACCGGCGGCAATCTGGTTGGCCAGGCGCGGGCTGAGCAGCTCGATACGCGAGCCGTTGTTCAAGACTGATTCACTCATTACTGTGCTGCCAATTCGGTGCCGGGGATGGTCAACACCTGGCCGACTTTCAATTCATCGGTCTTCAGGCTGTTGGCGCTGCGCAACGTCGCGGCCGAGACCTGGAAACGCACGGCCAGCATGGCCAGGGTGTCGCCGGGCTGCACGCGGTGGTCACGCGGGCCCTGGGCGATTTTCCCGGAGTCGCGCAGCCAGGCGATATACGTGCCCGGCGGCGGGTTCTGCTGGAAGAACTGGCGAATACCCGCGCTGATCGAACGCGCCAAGGCCTGCTGGTGGCTGGCGCTGGCCAGCTTCGAGGCTTCGTTGGCGTTGGAGATAAACCCGGTTTCCACCAGGATCGATGGGATATCCGGCGACTTCAGCACCATGAACCCAGCCTGCTCCACGCGCTGTTTGTGCAGCGATGTGACCCGGCCGATGTTGCTCAGGACTTTCTGGCCGACGTTCAGGCTGGAAGTCAGCGAGGCGGTCATCGACAGGTCGAGCAGCACGCCAGCGAGCATCTTGTCCTTGTCATCAAGGGACACGTTGCCGGCCCCGCCGATCAGGTCGGAACGGTTTTCGCTGTCGGCCAGCCAACGGGCAGTCTCCGAGGTAGCGCCACGGTCAGACAGGGCAAATACCGAAGCGCCAAACGCGGCGGTGGACGGTGCGGCGTCGGCATGGATCGAGACGAACAGGTCGGCGCCCTTCTTGCGGGCGATTTCGGTACGCCCGCGCAGCGGGATGAAGTAGTCGCCGGTACGGGTCAGCTCGGCGCGGTAGCCCTTCATGCCGTTGACCTGGCGCTGCAGTTCGCGGGCGATGGCCAGCACCACGTCTTTTTCATGCTGGCCGCGCGAGCCGGAGGCACCGGGGTCTTCGCCGCCGTGGCCGGCGTCGATCACCACGATAATGTCGCGCTTGCCCGTCGGAGCCGGTGGCAGCGGCGGCAGCTTGACCTGCGGCTGTGTCGGGTTGACCGGCACCGCAGGCACCGTCGCGACACTCGGCGGTGGTGCTGGCGGCGGGTTGGCGTCGGCCGCGTTGTCGAACAGATCGACCACCAGGCGGTTGCCGTACTGGGCATTCGGCGCCAGCACAAAGCTTTTCGGCGTGACGGTCTTTTTCAGGTCGATGACCACCCGCAGATCGGTCGGCGTACGCTGGGCCGAGCGCATGGCGGTAATCGGGGTGTTGGCGGTGGAGACTTTCAGCGGCGCGGCCAGGGTCGCACCGTTGATGTCGATCACCAGGCGATCAGGCGCCGTCAGGGTAAAGACACTGTGCTGGACCGGGCCAGACAGGTCGAACACCAGTCGCGTGTTATCCGGCGCTCGCCACAGGCGCACACTTTTCACCTGCGAAGCAGCCAGAGCATTGACAGTCATTGCCGCAAGCAACACCCCTACGACAGCAACCAACGCGCGAAAGCGCATACCTAACCCCACCAATTATTTGAATTCCAATGCCAAAGCGGCGCACCACGACTGGCCGCGCACGCTCTGGGGCAACAACTTCAGCTGACGTCCTGTCTCATGCGGCGTAATGGTAATGGTCAGGTCCGGCTTTGGCAAAAAGCCCGTGCCTTTATCTGGCCACTCGATCAGGCACAACGCATCCTCATCGAAATAATCGCGGATGCCCATGTACTCCAGCTCTTCGGGGTCCACCAGGCGGTAGAGGTCGAAGTGAAAGGCGCGGATGGCACCAATCTCGTAGGGCTCTACCAAGGTGAACGTCGGGCTTTTTACCGCGCCCGTATGGCCCAAGCCGCGAATGATCCCCCGGGACAACGTGGTCTTGCCCGCCCCCAGGTCACCTTCGAGAAAGATCAGCCCCGCGCCGGCCGTCACCTGGGCGATTCGCTGACCGAACGCGACCATCGCGTCTTCATCGGCAAGGAAAAGAACTACTTCAGACACGGTGACTGCTCCTCCAGCAATTGACGAATGGCGGGTATCAGGTCGCTGGCCGCCAGCCCGCGACCAAAACTGCCCTGGCGATCTCCCGCCGTGGCGTGCAGCCAAACGGCCAGGCAACTTGCCTCATAGGCGGGCATGCCCTGGGCCAGCAACGCCCCGACCAGACCGGCCAGCACATCACCGAGCCCGGCCGTGGCCATCGCCGGATGGCCTTGGTCACAGCGCGAAACACGTCCATCCGGGCTGGCAATCAAACTGCCAGCCCCCTTGAGAATAGCCACTGCATTGAATGTCTGACTCAACGCGCGCGCCACCTTAAGGCGATCAGCCTGAACCTCGGCTGTCGAAATACCCAACAAGCGCGCGGCTTCCCCCGGATGCGGGGTAATCACCGAGTTGGCCGGCAGGCTGACGCCGCCTGTAGCCAGCTGATTCAGGGCGTCGGCGTCCCAGACTTGTGGCTGGCGCGCGTTGGCGGCGACCGACAACAGGCTTTTGCCCCAAGCGGCATCGCCCAGGCCAGGGCCAATGACGATGACCGAGATTTTTTCCAGCAGGCCCATCAGTTGGTTGGCCGAACTCACGCCCACGGTCATGACTTCCGGCAAGCGCACCAATGCGGCAGGCACGTGCTCCGGGCGCGTCGCCAGGGAGACCAGGCCGGCGCCACTGCGCAAGGCGCTTTCGGCACCCAGCAGCGCTGCGCCGCCCAGGCCACGGTCCCCGCCGATCACCAGCAGGTGGCCGAACTGGCCTTTATGGGCATCCGGGGAACGCACAGCCAGTTGCGGCAAATCGCCAGGCAACAGGGGCTGAACGTCGGTAATTGGGTGTTTTGTCTGCGGCATGCGTCTTCAAGCTCCGATGTCTGGCAGAATTATACGCATCTAACCTGTGGTTTCCCGTGTCTCATGCCTGCTATTACCTCCGATCTGCCCGCCCTCGCCCAATCGATCAAAGACTGGGGCCGCGAGCTGGGCTTTCAACAAGTCGGCATCAGCGGCCTGGACCTTGCCGAGCATGAGCAGCACCTGCAACGCTGGCTCGATGCCGGCTACCACGGCGAAATGGACTACATGGGCGCCCACGGCAGCAAGCGCTCCCACCCGGACGAACTGGTGCCGGGCACGTTGCGCGTGGTCTCGCTGCGCATGGACTACCTGCCCGGCGACACCCAGATGGCCCAGTTGCTGGCCAAACCGGAAAAAGCCTATATCTCCCGCTACGCCCTCGGCCGCGACTACCACAAGCTGATCCGCAAGCGCGTGCAGCAACTGGCCGACCGCATCCAGGCGCACATCGGCCCGTTCGGCTTTCGCGCCTTTGTCGACAGCGCGCCGGTGCTGGAAAAAGCCATCGCCGAACAGGCCGGCCTGGGCTGGATCGGCAAGAACACCTTGGTACTCAATCGCAAGGCCGGCAGTTATTTCTTCCTCAGCGAGCTGTTTGTCGATTTACCCTTGCCGGTGGACGCGCCCCACAGCACCGAACATTGCGGGCGCTGCACGGCGTGCCTGGACATCTGCCCCACCAACGCCTTCGTCGGCCCCTATGTGCTGGACGCGCGGCGCTGCATCTCCTACCTGACCATCGAGCTCAAGAGCGCGATCCCGGAAGACCTGCGCCCACTGATCGGCAACCGCGTGTTCGGCTGCGATGATTGTCAGATCGTCTGCCCGTGGAATCGTTTCGCCCGCGCCACCACCGAAAGCGATTTCAAGCCGCGCCACAACCTGGACAACGCCGAGCTGGCCGAACTGTTTATGTGGGACGAGGACAAGTTCCTCAGCAGCACCGAAGGCTCGCCCCTGCGCCGCGCCGGTTATGAGCGCTGGCTGCGCAACCTGGCGGTGGGCCTGGGCAATGCGCCGTCGAGCATTCCGGTGCTGGAAGCCTTGAAGGCGCGGCGGGAGTATCCGTCGGAGCTGGTGCGCGAACATGTGGAATGGGCGCTGAACCAGCACGCGACGCGCTAGTGCACGTCGTCGTTGTAGACGAACTTGGGCATTTCCCAGTGAAAACGGATCGCCAGCAGGCGTAAGAGAAAGCCGCTGAATAGGGTCAGCAAGATCGATTGCTCGCTGGGCAGCTCAAGGTAGAGGCACAGCAGGTAGAACCAGGCGGCAAGGAACGACACGCTGGCGTACAGCTCACGGCGGAAGATCAGCGGGATGTCGTTGCAGAAGATATCCCGCAGGATGCCGCCAAACACGCCGGTAATCACGCCGCTGACCGATGCCACCAGCATGCCGTGGCCCATTTCCAGGGCGGTCATGCAGCCAATCAAGGTGAAGGCCACCAGGCCCACGGCGTCCAGCGCCAAAAACAGCGAACGCAGACGGCGCATCAGCGGCGCGATAAAGATCGTCAACAGCGCCGCGACCGAAGTCAGCACCAGGTATTCCGGGTGCTTGACCCAGGTCAGCGGGTAGTGCCCCAGCAGCACGTCACGCACCGATCCGCCACCCAGCGCCGTCACGCAGGCGATCAGCACCACGCCAAACCAGTCCATGCCACGCCGCCCGGCGGACAGGGCGCCGGTCATGGCTTCGGCGGTGATGGCGATAAGGTAGAGCATGAGCAGCATGGTGGCGATCCTTGCAAAGAGGCGCGCAGTCTAATCATTTGGTGATGGCACCAAAAGGGGGCGCTTGGCGAAAGACCGTGGCGCGCCCTTCGCGAGCAAGCCCGCTCCCACACTTGACCGAGTTGTCATGACGAGCGCGGAACAATGTGGGAGCGGGCTTGCTCGCGAAGGCGCCAGCCCGGGCGCCGCTGATTCAAGCCTTGATGAAATGCTTGCGGTAATGCTGCAACTCGGCAATCGACTCGCGAATATCATCCAGCGCCAGGTGCGTGCTGCCTTTATGGAAGCTGTCTTTGACTTCCGGCGCCCAACGCGCGGCCAGCTCTTTCAAGGTGGACACATCCAGGTTGCGGTAGTGGAAGTAGCTTTCCAGCCCCTTCATGTGGGTATAAAGGAAGCGGCGATCCTGGCAGATGCTGTTGCCGCAGATCGGCGACTTGCCCTTCGGCACCCATTTTTCCAGGAAGGCAATGGTCTCGGCTTCGGCTTCGGCCATGCTGATACGGCTGTCGCGCACGCGCTGGGTCAGGCCGGAGTTGCCGTGGGTGCGGGTGTTCCACTCATCCATGGTGGCGAGCACGGCGTCGCTGTGGTGGATGGCGATCACCGGACCTTCGGCCAAGGTGTTGAGGTTGCTGTCGGTGACAATGGTCGCCATCTCGATGATGACGTCGCTGTCGGGGTTCAGACCGGTCATTTCCAGATCGATCCAAATCAGGTTCTGTGGGTTTTGCATGGCTTGATTCTCTTGGCACCTTGGCGTAGCTGCGCAGTTTAGCAGGCAGCGGCATGCTAGACTCGCGACCGTTTTACCTATTCCTTTGCATTATCGACACGGAACACCAATGGCCAAACGCCAGCTCAATCGTCGCCAAAACTGGCGCATCGAAAAGATTCAAGGTGAACGCGCCGCTCGCGCCGCCAAACGTGAATCCTCCGCCGTGGAAGCGCTTGAGGGCGGCGACCTGGGCCCCGAGCAAACGGGCCTGGTGATCGCGCACTTTGGTGTGCAGGTCGAAGTCGAGGCGCTGGAAGGCGAACTCGCGGGCCAAGTGTTCCGTTGCCACTTGCGCGCCAACCTGCCGGCGCTGGTCACCGGCGACAAGGTGGTCTGGCGTGCCGGCAACCAGGGCATCGGCGTGATCGTCGCCCAACTGCCGCGCACCACCGAACTGCGTCGCCCCGACAGCCGTGGCCAGCTCAAGCCAGTCGCGGCCAACGTCGACATGATCGTGATCGTGTTCGCGCCGCTGCCCGAGCCCCATGCCAACCTGATCGACCGCTACCTGGTAGCGGCCGAGCACGCCGGCATCCGCCCGCTGTTGCTGCTGAACAAATTCGACCTGATCGACGAACAGAACGCCCCGGCGCTGAATGCGCTGCTGGCGGTGTACCGCACCCTGGGTTACCCGGTGCTGGAGGTTTCGGCCCATCACGGCAATGGCATGGAACAGCTGCAACAGCAGTTGGACGGGCGTATCAGCGTGTTTGTCGGCCAGTCCGGCGTGGGTAAATCCTCGCTGGTCAACAGCCTGCTGCCGGAAGTCGACACCCGTGTGGGCCCGCTGTCGGAACTGTCCGGCCAGGGCACCCACACCACCACCACGGCGCGCTTGTTCCACTTCCCGGGCGGCGGCGAGCTGATCGACTCCCCGGGTATCCGTGAATTCGGCCTGGGCCACGTCAGCCGCAGCGATGTGGAAGCGGGCTTTATCGAGTTCAACGACTTGATCGGCACCTGCCGCTTCCGCGACTGCAAACACGACCGCGAGCCGGGTTGTGCGTTGCTCAAGGCCCTGGAAGATGGCCGCGTGCAGCAGCAGCGGATGAATAGCTATCGGTCGATTATTGCGAGTCTTCCTGAAAGCAGTTACTGACCCTTGTGGCGAGGGAGCTTGCTCCCGCTGGGGTGCGCAGCGCCCCTGAAAAAGCTGGGGACTGCTGCGCAGT
>NZ_JANLGL010000063.1:0-30630 GCF_024655625.1 Pseudomonas sp. 18.1.10 | reverse complement strand
TCAGCCAGCTCATCTGGTTCTGATACACCGCATTCGCGAGCAAGCCCGCTCCCACATTGGATCGTCGCTGGGCTTTAGAGGTCGGACTCTTTTACTACGCGCACTTTCCCCGCATCCAGCGCATAAGCGGCGTCAGCCAAGTCGTTATTGACCTTTTCGACCTTGAGAGTGCCCGTCACCCACAACGGCGTGTAGATATCATCCAGCTTCAGCCCCTTGGGATACCGCACCAGCACCAGCTGGTTAGGCGGCGGTGGCGGCACGTGGATGCACGCGCCTGGGTACGGCACCAGGAAGAACAGCGTGCTGCGGCCCTTGGCGTCGGTTTCCAGCGGCACCGGGTAACCGCCGATGCGGATGTCTTTGCCGTTCATCGCCGCCACGGTCTTGGTGGAATACATGACCGCCGGCAAGCCTTTGCTCTGCTTCAGGCCACCTTTGTCGGTGAACGTGCCTTGGGCTTCGGGGGAGTTGTGGTCGATCTCGGGCATGGTTTCGAGGGCTTTCTGGTCCGACAGTGGCATCAGGTCGAGCCAGTCGGTTTCCGGCAGTTCGCCGGCGTGCGCCAGGCCTGGGCCGAGCAAGAGGAGGGTCAACAGAAGACGGCGCATGGGGAGCAGCTCGGCAAGGAAAACAGTGCCGGCATTCTAGCCCTCTGCGCCTGCGCAGCGCAGAGGGCTTTGTCGCTTAGATCATTTCTTTTTGATCAGGCCGTAGATCACCAGCAGGATGATCGCGCCGATCAATGCGCCGATGAAGCCCGCGCCTTGACCCGCCTGGTAGATGCCCAGCGCCTGGCCACCGTAGGTCGCCGCCAGGGAGCCGGCGATACCCAGCAGGATGGTCATGATCCAGCCCATGCTGTCGTCGCCCGGCTTGAGGAAACGCGCCAGCAGGCCGACGATCAGGCCGATAAAGATGGTTCCGATGATACCCATGGCATTTCCCTCTGAATGTAGGTGAGCTATGCCAAAGCCTAGTCAGGCTTTGGCATCCTGCAATCAGAGAGACGACGATCACCAATGGTTCCCGTCGGACTTGGCTTATTGCTCGGCGATCAGCGCTTCAACCTTGAGGATCTGCGCTTGCAGCGTCCCACGGTCCTTGCAACGCAGGTTGGCGTGGCCGACCTTGCGCCCGGCCTTGAAGGCCTTGCCGTAGTGATGCAGGTGGCAGTCGTCGATGGCGATGACTTTTTCCACAGGCGGCACTACACCGATGAAGTTGAGCATCGCGCTTTCGCCGACCTTGGCCGTGGAACCCAGCGGCAAGCCCGCAACCGCCCGCAGGTGGTTTTCGAACTGGCTGCACTCGGCGCCTTCGGTGGTCCAGTGCCCGGAGTTGTGTACGCGCGGGGCGATTTCGTTGGCCTTGAGGCCACCGTCCACTTCAAAGAACTCGAACGCCATCACGCCGACGTAATCCAGCTGCTTGAGCACGCGGCTGGAATAATCTTCCGCCAGGGCCTGCAACGGGTGGTCGGTGCTGGCCACGGACAGCTTGAGGATGCCGCTGTCGTGGGTGTTGTGCACCAACGGGTAAAAGCGGGTTTCGCCATCACGGGCACGCACGGCGATCAGCGAGACTTCGCCGGTGAACGGCACGAAGCCTTCCAGCAGGCAGGCCACGCTGCCCAGCTCGGCGAAGGTGCCGACCACGTCAGCGGCGGTGCGCAGGACTTTCTGGCCCTTGCCGTCGTAACCCAGGGTGCGGGTTTTCAGCACGGCCGGCAGGCCGATGCTGGCGACGGCGGCGTCCAGGTCCGCCTGGGACTGGATGTCGGCGAAGGCCGGGGTGGGAATGCCCAGGTCCTTGAACATGCTTTTCTCGAACCAGCGGTCACGGGCGATGCGCAAGGCTTCGGCGCTCGGGTACACCGGCACGAACTGCGAGAGGAAGGCCACGGTTTCCGCCGGCACGCTTTCGAACTCGAAGGTCACCAGGTCGACTTCGTCGGCCAGTTGGCGCAGGTGATCCGGGTCGCTGTAGTCAGCGCGCAGGTGTTCACCCAACGCGGCCGCGCAAGCGTCCGGCGCCGGGTCCAGGAAAGCGAAGTTCATCCCCAGCGGGGTTCCCGCCAAGGCCAGCATGCGGCCCAGTTGGCCGCCACCGATTACACCGATTTTCATCAATCAACAACCTCAGGCGATGCGTGGGTCTGGATTGTCCAGCACGCTGTCTGTCTGCTCAGCACGGAATTTCTTCAGCACCGCGTGGAACTGCGGGTGCTTGGCGCCCAGGATGCTGGCGGACAGCAGCGCGGCGTTGATCGCGCCGGCCTTGCCGATCGCCAGGGTCGCCACCGGAATGCCGGCGGGCATCTGCACGATGGACAACAGCGAATCCACGCCCGAGAGCATCGCCGACTGCACCGGCACGCCGAGTACTGGCAGGTGAGTCTTGGCCGCACACATGCCGGGCAAGTGAGCTGCACCGCCGGCACCGGCGATAATCACCTCGATGCCACGGGATTCTGCTTCATCGGCATACTGGAACAGCAAATCCGGGGTGCGGTGGGCAGAGACCACTTTCACTTCATACGGAATGCCGAGTTTTTCCAGCATATCGGCGGTGTGGCTAAGGGTGGACCAATCGGACTTGGAGCCCATGATCACGCCAACCAATGCACTCATCGTCGTGCCTCTTCTCTCTGGGCGCCCGCAGGCGCGTCAAAAAACAACAAGCCACGCGGGAAATCCGGCGTGGCTTGTTGTACGAAATTAGGCCGGTTGGACCGGCCGAAGGCCGCGCAGTATACCGTAATAATGCAGATAAACAGCCCCTTGGATGACCATCTGTCTAGCGGGGCAAAGTGGCGGTTTTATTGACTTTCAGGTCAGCGAAACCAACACCCACTCCCCATGGGAACTGGGTCAATGTGGGAGCTGGCTTGCCTGCTCCCACATTGATCTTCAGCGCACTCAAGCGCCCTGCGCCGCCCCACCCTCCAACTTACGCCACAACAACCGCACGTTGGCCTTGCGTACCAACGCACAGCGATACAAACGAATCTCCAGCGGCACATGCCATTGCGGGCCGCCGCATACCACCAGCTCACCGCGTGCCAGTTCTGCGCGCACGCTCAGTTGCGGCACCCAGGCGATGCCCAACCCTTCCAGCGCCATGCTCTTGAGGCTGTCGGCCATGGCGGTTTCGTACACGGTGGTAAAGCGCAAGGCACGCTGGCGCAGCAGCAGGTGCACCGAGCGACCAAGGAATGCACCGGCGCTATAGGCCAGCAGCGGCACACTGCCCTCGCCTTCGAGGTCGAACAACGGCTTGCCATCGGCATCGGCGGCACACACCGGGAGCATTTCGGTGTTGCCCAGGTGCAGGGAGGGGAAGATTTCCGCGTCCATCTGCATCGCCGCGTCGGGGTCGTAGAACGCCAGCATCAGGTCGCAACCGCCTTCGCGCAGGGCGTGCACGGCGTCGCCGACGTTGGTGGCGACCAGCCGCGTGGCGATGTTCAGGCCTTCGTTACGCAGCTGGGCGATCCAGCGTGGGAAGAAGCCCAGCGCCAGGGAGTGCGCCGCCGCGACTTGCATGACTTCGCCCTGCCCGCCTTCCAGGTGATGCAAATGGCGCAGCACTTCACCGAGCTGTTCGACCACGGTGCGCGCGGTCACCAGGAACAACTGCCCCGCCGCCGTCAATTCCACCGGCGTGCGCGAGCGGTTGACCAGGGTCAGGCCCAGCGCAGCTTCAAGGCTACGAATGCGTCGGCTGAATGCCGGCTGGGTGACAAAGCGCCGTTCCGCCGCCTGGGAAAAGCTGCGGGTGGCCGCCAGGGCGCTGAAGTCTTCCAGCCATTTGCTCTCAAGGTTCATCACTTCCCTCCACGGGTACGCACCATTTTGGTACACACGCCCGCCATGATAGCCGGGTCACACCTGCATTATGCCGTTTATGCATAGCCCAGTGCTGAACAGCATTGGCCCAAAAACTCACACAAGCCTAGCATTCGCAGCGTTCCGGCCAGTTCCGGGTCCATATCGAGATGATTTCCGTCATGTCCTCCGCTGCATCTTTCCGTACCGAAAAAGACCTGCTTGGCGTACTCGAAGTACCTGCCCAAGCGTATTACGGCATCCAGACCCTGCGAGCGGTGAACAACTTCCGCCTCTCGGGCGTTCCGATTTCGCATTACCCGAAATTGGTGGTCGGTCTGGCAATGGTCAAGCAAGCGGCGGCCGACGCCAACCGCGAGCTGGGTCAGCTCAGTGAAGCCAAGCACGCTGCCATCAGCGAAGCTTGTGCCCGGCTGATCCGCGGCGATTTCCACGAAGAGTTCGTGGTGGACATGATTCAAGGCGGCGCTGGCACTTCAACCAACATGAATGCCAACGAAGTGATCGCCAACATCGCGCTGGAGGCCATGGGTCACCAGAAGGGCGAGTACCAGTACCTGCACCCGAACAACGACGTGAACATGGCGCAGTCGACCAACGACGCCTACCCGACCGCGATCCGCCTGGGTCTGCTGCTGGGTCACGACGCGCTGCTGGCCAGCCTCGACAGCCTGATCCAAGCCTTCGCCGCCAAGGGCGTCGAGTTCGGCCACGTGCTGAAAATGGGCCGCACCCAATTGCAAGACGCTGTGCCGATGACCCTCGGCCAGGAATTCCGCGCCTTCGCCACCACCCTCGGTGAAGACCTGGCCCGCCTGAAAACCCTGGCGCCAGAACTGCTCACCGAAGTGAACCTGGGCGGCACCGCCATCGGTACCGGCATCAATGCCGACCCGCGCTACCAGGCCCTGGCCGTACAACGCCTGGCCACCATCAGCGGCCAGCCGCTGGTACCGGCTGCCGACCTGATCGAAGCCACCTCTGACATGGGCGCCTTCGTGCTGTTCTCCGGCATGCTCAAGCGTACCGCGGTGAAGCTGTCGAAGATCTGCAACGACCTGCGCCTGCTGTCCAGCGGCCCACGTACCGGGATCAACGAGATCAACCTGCCAGCGCGTCAGCCAGGCAGCTCGATCATGCCCGGCAAGGTCAACCCGGTGATCCCGGAAGCCGTGAACCAAGTGGCATTCCAAGTGATCGGCAACGACCTGGCACTGACCATGGCAGCCGAAGGCGGCCAACTGCAACTGAACGTGATGGAGCCGCTGATCGCCTTCAAGATCTTCGACTCGATCCGCCTGCTGCAACGCGCCATGGACATGCTGCGCGAACACTGCATCGTCGGCATCACCGCCAACGAAGCGCGCTGCCGCGAACTGGTGGAGCACTCCATCGGCCTGGTCACCGCGCTGAACCCGTACATCGGCTATGAAAACGCCACCCGCATCGCCCGTATCGCCCTTGAAAGCGGCCGCGGCGTGCTGGAACTGGTGCGCGAAGAAGGCTTGCTCGACGACGCCATGCTCGACGACATCCTGCGCCCGGAAAACATGATCGCTCCACGCCTGGTCCCGCTGAAGGCCTAAGCGTTTGTTGCACCGCTCACCAGGTTGAGGGACTAGACACCTCTCACCTTTTGAGGGCCTGAAGGCTCGTTCTTCAGGCCCTTTTTTTTGCCTCAAGGTTGTGAAATGACGCCCATAAAAAATCCAATATCGCCCTGCAAGCCCACCGCCCTGCTGAAACCTTTAATCGCCCCGTGCAGACGGATCACGCGCTCCTAGGTATAGTGCCGCCCCTCTTCGCGCTGCGGCCGTCGGTAACGAGGCCCGGATACACACGCGAAACCGCATGAATAACAACCCGCAAAAGGATTGGGGTCGAACTGTCGCGCACTGCCTGGTGCTAAGCGACGGCGTCGCACCGTCCTGCGTTTGCCATTAGAAAAATCAGCGAGGAACACTCCATGCTCGAAGTCATCAACGACTTCCTCTCAGGGAAAGTACTGATCGTGCTCATTGTCGGGCTCGGCGGTTATTTCACGATTCGCTCGCGTTTCGTACAGCTACGCCACTTTTTCCACATGTTCTCGGTGTTTAAAGACAGCCTGAAGAGCAGCTCCGATCAGCTCAGCTCGTTCCAGGCGTTGATGCTCAGCCTGGCCGGCCGTGTCGGTGCCGGTAACATCGCCGGTGTCGGCATTGCCGTGACCCTGGGTGGCCCAGGCGCCGTGTTCTGGATGTGGGTCACCGCGCTGGTGGGCATGTCGTCGAGCTTTATCGAATGCTCCCTCGGCCAGCTGTACAAGCGCACCGACGCTGAAGGCACCTACCGTGGCGGCCCGGCGTATTACATCCAGCATGGCCTGCACAAGCGCTGGCTGGGCATGGTCATGGCGTTCCTGCTGCTGGTGACCTTCGGCTTCGCCTTCAACGGCCTGCAAGCCCACGCTGTGACCCACTCGCTGAACAACGCCTTCGGCCTCGACACCACCTACACCGGCCTGGCCCTCGCGGCATTGCTGGGCCTGGTGTTCATCGGCGGGATCAAGCGCATCGCCTCGATTGCCGACCTGCTGGTGCCGGTCAAGACCCTGGTCTACATCGCCGTGACCCTGTACGTGATCGTGCTGCAATTCGACCACGTCCCGGCCATGCTGATGACCATCGTCAAGAGCGCGTTCGGCCTCGACCAAGCCTTCGGAGGCCTGGTGGGCAGCGCGATCATCATGGGCGTGAAACGCGGCGTGTTCGCCAACGAAGCCGGTCTGGGCAGTGCGCCCAACGTGGCGGCAGTGGCTTCCGTAGAGCACCCGATTGCCCAGGGCGTGGTCCAGGCGTTCAGCGTGTTCCTCGACACCTTCGTGATCTGCACCTGCACCGCGCTGCTGATCCTGCTCTCCGGCTTCTACACCCCAGGCTTTGAAGGCGACGGCATTGCCCTGACCCAGAACTCCCTGGCGGCCGTGGTCGGCGACTGGGGCCGCATGTTCATCTCCGTGGCCCTGGCGTTGTTCGTGTTCACCTCGATCATGTACAACTACTACCTCGGCGAGAGCAATCTGCGCTTCCTAGTGGGCAACAACCGCAAAGTGCTGATCGGCTACCGCACGCTGGTGCTGGTCCTGATCTTCTGGGGTTCGATCGAGAACCTGAGCACCGTGTTCGCGTTCGCCGACATCACCATGACCATGCTCGCCTTCGTCAACCTGTTCGCCCTGGCGTTCCTGTTCAAGATCGCCATGCGCATCCTGAACGACTACGACAACCAGCGCGCAGCCGGTATCAAGACGCCAGTGTTCGACTCCAGCCAGTTCCCTGACCTGGACCTGGACCGCAAGGCCTGGCCGGCCAATCCGGCAAAACCGGATGCAGCGCCATCGGCTGAACTCAACGCCCAAGCCCAGCGCTAAGCGTAGGTAGATGACACGCCGCACGACCTTGGGCATGCTCGGGGCCGTGCGGCGTTTTTCGTTCAGGAGAAAATTCGATGTCCCCATCTAGCAACGTCATGGTGCTCTACACCGGCGGCACTATTGGCATGCAGGCCAGCGCCAACGGCCTGGCGCCCGCGTCCGGCTTTGAAGTCCGCATGCGTGAACAGCTCGCCGGCCAGCCTGTGCCCGCGTGGCAATTCCAGGAAATGGCCCCGCTGATCGACAGCGCCAACATGACCCCCGCCTATTGGCAGCGCCTGCGCACGGCGGTAATCGACGCCGTGGACCAAGGCTGCGATGGCGTGCTGATCCTGCACGGCACCGACACCCTGGCCTACAGCGCGGCCGCCATGAGTTTCCAACTGCTGGGCCTGCCGGCGCCGGTGGTGTTCACCGGCTCCATGTTGCCGGCCGGCGTGCCGGACAGCGATGCCTGGGAAAATGTCAGCGGTGCCTTGCAGGCATTGGCCGCAGGCCTGGCCCCGGGTGTGCACCTGCACTTCCACGGCGCGCTGATGGCGCCGACTGCCTGTGCAAAAATCCGCAGTTTCGGCCGCAACCCGTTCGCGGCGCTGAATCGCCAGGGCGGCGTGGCCCGTGCCGAATCCATCCCGCACGCGCTGGACTATCGCCAGCCAAAAGCCCTGGCCAACATCGGCGTTCTGCCGCTGGTGCCCGGCATCCGTGCGGCGCAGCTGGACGCCCTGATCGACAGCGGCATCCAGGCCCTGATCCTGGAATGCTTCGGCAGCGGCACCGGGCCCAGCGACAACCCCGAGTTCCTCGCCAGCCTCCAGCGGGCACAGGACCAGGGCGTGGTGGCGGTCGCGATCACGCAGTGCCATGAAGGCGGCGTTGAGCTGGACGTCTACGAAGCCGGCAGCCGTTTGCGCGGTGTGGGTGTACTGTCGGGCGGCGGCATGACCCGTGAAGCGGCATTCGGCAAGCTCAATGCACTGCTCGGTGCCGGCTTGACCAACGCCGAGATCCGCCGCCTGGTGGAAACCAACCTGTGCGGTGAACTCGGCTGAGCCGAGCCTGTAGATATGCACCGCCTTTCTGATTGAGCGCTTTCTAGCATGGCAACCACCCACCTCCAGGTGGTTGTCCTTGCTAACGCACATCAGGAATGCCCATGCCTCCCGTCGTCACCAGCGCATCACCGCGTCGCACCCCACGCGCTCGCTTCACGTCTTCATTAATCAACCAACTGGCCATCGGCCCGGCCTTTCGCGAGGTGGCCGCGTACCTGTTACGCCTGAAATTACAAGAACGCTATCCCAACCTGCATATCGACCCGGACGTCGTCATGGTCGGCACGCCAAGCTGGGAGATCGTCCACGGCGAGATTGTCGCCAAGCCCCCGCACTACCAGGCGCTCACCGACATCCTGGCGCGGCAGGCAGTACTGGCCGTGCCGTCCCTGTTTATCGACGGCATTCACTTTCTCACGCCCTTACCGCTCACCGAACCGCCTGTGCACCTGGCCGTGCGCATTGAAGACATTGCCCTGATTATCAATGTGCTGGCGCCGGTGATGATCCGCGGCTATCAGGAGCAGCAGTTGGCGTTCTGGGACCAGACCGTGGGCGGCAGCGGCCCGCATTGGCACGAGCTGTCCGTGGTACTGCGCGACCTCTGGAACCTCAGCGAAATACGCGGTTGGACCGATGAAGATTGCCAGATGGCACGTCAAGTGGCCCAGGCCCCCGAGCTGGCGAAACGAGCGCCCACCGACAGTTTTGGCACTCACGCGTATGTACTGGACGTCGATCAGATCGATGACCAAGGCAACGTCACCCACCTCAATGAGCACCTGGTCAGCGTGGTGATCGGCAAGCAGGACAAGCATGAGGTCATCCTCGCCCACTCGATGCTGTTGGGCTTTCGCAAATACGCCTCGCTCGAGGCCCTGGGCAACGACCTGCCGCTGCTGCTGGACACCGCGATCACCCACAAGAAAATCCAGTGGCGCCTGGTGGAGCCAGACGGTGACTTCTTCGATTACCTGGCCTGCACCCTGGTGACGATGCAGATTGAAGCCATCGGTGCCATCGACTTTTCCGACCTGCGCGGCCAAGGCACCAGCCCGCTGGCCCTGGCAGGTCCGCCCGGCGCCGTGCCTTACGGCAAGAGCCCAGGGCAGGATATCGACTGGTTGCAGCAAGCCCTTCCCGACTGGCTTGCAGATGCGTCGATCTCAGACATGAACAGCTACTCCCGCTATATGAAAGACCTGTCGGCCCTGAACACCTTCTACCAGGGCAGGAGTTACGACGAGGGCATTACGCCCATTGAGCAATACGCCCTGGACAGGCTGGAAGCAGAAATCCGCAAGGATCATCCCGATGCGGCCTACCTATCGCTGGACACCCTCCAATTGAAGGTCCAAAGCCCTGTGGTCGTGGGGCTGTTCCCCTTGCCATGGCAGTTCGATACGACCCTCTACAGCATGAGCCAACTGGCCCTGCAAAATTTGATTGGCGTGCAGCTGGGCCTCAAGAGCCTTGATTACAACCCCAAGCGGGCACTGCCCGAATGGCTCACCGTTGACTACCTGGAGAAACTGATCAGCCGCATCGACATCGGTAGCGCCTACACTCGATTGATCAAAAGCACTCTGCTGGACGACCCCGCAGAAGCCGACCGCCGCAGCACGCTTTACGCCTACCACCTGGGCATCCAACTGCCGCTGTTGGCGCTGCAAGCCAAGATCCGCCGCGAAGCCGGGATCGATGAACGGGGTTATCGGTTCGTGGTAGCGGCGATGGAACCGGAAAAAGCCGACCGGCAGGTGGATGACGTGACGATTGTCGTGCGCCCATTGGCGTTGTTACCCAGCCTGCGCCTGAACCGAACCCCGGATGTCGTGGCCAATATGTTTGTCATCGGCCCGCAAGACCTGGCCAGCGGGCCGTGCCTGCTGTATCGGCCACTGCTCGACAAACCCCTGACCCAATACCCCTCGCCCGCCAACCTGGTGTACGCCATCCAGCAGTCCCCCGACCTGCGCGAATCGGTGCTGGCCTGGCTGCCCGATGACGTGCGCGACGACTATAGCCACTACATCTTCCCGACAAAGATCCCATCGCCCTGGACAGTCGCCGAAGTCGCCACCAACCCACTCAAGCTCGCCAGCCTGAGCGGGCCGCTGAAGCTGGGCGGCGACGCCATCGACGGCAACCTGTTCACCGCGCTGTACACCGCCAATGCCAATGCCCTGGTCACCCTGGCCGACCGTCAATCCGTGTCGAATGCCGAAGCCCGCTGGGCCACGCTCAAACGCGCGGGCTGGGCAATATTCAACGGGGTCTTGCCCTTCCTCGGGCGCACCGTGAACACCGCAGCCTGGGTGTGGCAGATCATGGACCAACTGGAGGCACTCAAGGACGCCAAGGAGCACCCCTCCCGCCAATCACCCTGGGCCGCGCTGTCCGACCTGCTGCTCAACCTCGGCATGGCCATTGCCTTGCATGCGGCGACCCGGACTGCGCCCCGTCCGTCCATCAAGACCGAGGCAGAGGCAGAGGCAGAGACAGAGGCCGAACCCGAGACATCCGAGCCCCACCCCACCCCGCCGCTGACTGCGCCCAAGGTAGAACCGCTCACCATCACTCAACTGCCCACCCTCGCCCCCGAACAGTTGCCGTACACCCATCCGCGCCCGCTGCATACCAGCGGCGCCCTCAGCAACACGCCTGCACGACTGATCGCGGTGCTCGACAACTTCAAGGTCAGCAAGCCCGAGACCTTGGGCGAGCAGATCAGTACCGAGGGGCCTCACCGTCACCTGTATCCCAGTGGTCAGAAATACTACGTACCGGTGGGTGAGCGCTGGTTCGAAGTACAGGTGGATGAGAATGACCGAGCCATCATTGTCCACCCCACTGACCCCCTGCGGACCGGCCCGCCCTTGATACACAACCGGCAGGGCCAATGGTTCATCGACACGCGCCTGCGCCTGCGCGGAGGCGGGCCGATCGTGCTGGCCCGCAAGGCCACCCACCTGGCGGAACAGCGTGTTTCCAAGCTGAAAAAACAACTGAGCGATTTCCACGAGGTTGAGAAAGGCCTCGAACAAAACCTGGAAGACGCCCACAGCGCAATGGAAGGAGCCCCCGCCGCCGCCTCCGGCGCGCTGGCCGAGACTAACCGGCGGGCCTATCTGCGGACCTTGAAAAACATCTGCCGCACGTACGAAACGGCATTGCAGGGGCTCAAGCAAATGAGCGTCCATGAGTTCTCCCCCAAATACGCAGAAAGGGCCCTGCGATTTGTCAAAAACCAGACCTCCATGACCCTGAATGGCATCCGGGAGACCGGCACTCGGTTCACCCCGAGCATGCAGGAGATGCTGCCGAAAATCGTGCGCCAGGCCCAAACGCCTCAAGAACGCTATATCGATGATGCCCGGCTGATGAACGACCTGTGCGCGGAAATGCTCAAGCACCTGGAATACATGGAGACGCGCTTCGATGAGCTGCACCAACTGGGCGAAGACGGCGCCATTCTGCGCAAGGAGATCCAACGGGACATGCCGGCCTATAACAGCGTCGATGTCAGATCGATCCAGGTGACCATGGCCCGCAACCTGTGCCTGCCCGCAAGCAGCACGGTCAGTCAAGCCAAAGCCTGGAAAAGCCTTGATCGGATCGTCGACACCGCCGACCTCGCCGTCCTGGGGCTGCGCGATACCGTGTACGAACGCAGCGAATCGCGCCTGGACGAGCGCATCGATATCTTGAATCACCTGGTCGAGCAGTTCCAAATGCTCGACGAGCAGTTGGAAGACTTCTCATCGCAGTATTCCGAGTATGCCCGGGGCGCAAACGTCCAGGCGCTCCGTGAGCAGCTCAAGCGGTTCGCCAAAGACACCACGAACAACCTGTCGCTGGTGAGCGCCGAACGAGAAGCAGTACGGCGCCGCGGCAAACCGATGCCCGCTGCGGCCCCCCTGCAACGGAAAATTATCCGCACTCGCCATGCAGGCCTGCTCATCGGCAAGCCGCGCCTGGACTGGACGGGGCAAGACACCGGCCTGGTGGATATCATTTCGCCAGTGACGGAAAAAGTGGTCGCCACCTATCGCGAAAAGGGCGGCATATGGCTGCGGCACTGGGCAACCGCACCGGCAACCCCGACGATGGAGGTGTTCACCGCCGCCAGTGAGGGCCAAGCGTTACTGGACGACATGCCGGCCTTCCTCGAGCGTGCAGAACGCCTTGCCACCACGCCGAAACGAACCGCCAGCGGCATCGAGTACCTGTTTCACCAGCAGGCCTATGAGCTGGAAAGCGCCCGCAACATCATTAACCACGCACTCGCGCAAGGCGAAGCCAGCGCGAAAGATGTCGCCTCGGCGAAGTTCGTCGAGCAAGCGCTGAAAACCCAGGAAAACGACCTGTTCAAGCGTAGCGATGCACATATGTTGAGGGTGCTCAGAGACGCCCCCCCGACCGCGGCCGGCGTCGCGTGGCTCAAGCGTCACAACGCCATTACCATCACCCAGACCAAGCTGCGCGAACCGCTCACCACAGCCCCCAAGCTGCTGTTCCTGGATGAATACCTGATTCGCGATCGGACGACCAAAGACATCCTCTGGTACGCGCAATTTCACTACACCGAGTCATGGATATCGACCGAGCGCTATGTATCCGGCCGCCTGAAGACCGTGGAGGAACAGAGTGCGGGCAGCGACTCCGCCTCCATCTCGAGCGCCAATGAAGTGGAAAGGCTCGCCTACTTGCGCAGCGAAATCAGCTTGAAATCGGCCCAGGACATGTTTTTTGAAGTCTCCAAGGCCAAATCCAGGTGGCGTTTCTGGCAACTGGACCAATAAGCCCAGCGCGGCACACAACTTGCTGCATGGGCGCTACCCCTCTGACGTCGGCCGCCCATGTTGCATTCGCACCTCACCACCCTCAACGCCGTGTCCCTGGTCCTGGCGACCTTCAAGGACCGTGGCCTGCCCAGCGAGACATTGCTCGCTGGCAGCGGCATTGGCATCGCCGACCTGAGCCATGCCGACACCCGCATCACCACCTGCCAGGAGCTGCGGGTGTGCGCCAATGCCGTGGCCCTGCACCGCGACATTGGCCTGGACCTGGGCCAGCGCATGCACGTTTCGTCCTACGGCCTGCTGGGTTATGCCCTGCTCACCAGTGCCACCTTAGGTGACGCTTTGCACCTGGCGCTGCGCTACCCGGCGCTGTTGGGAACACTTTTCGAGCTCAACCTGGTGGAGGACGGCGCGCAGGTCTGGCTGACCGCTGGCGACTATCGGGAGAGCCCGGCGCTGGCAGCGTTCAATGTGGAATTTTGCCTGGTGTCGATGAAGGTTATCTGCGATGACTTGCTCGGCCGCACGCTGCCTCTGCATCAGGCGCGCTTCGACTACCCGGCGCCGGACTACCACGCCCGCTATACCGAGCGGTTCGATTGCCCGCTGCAATTCGATGCCAGCACCAGCGGGTTTGCCTTTGACCGGCACTGGCTGCAACAGCCCCTGCCCCTGGCAGATGCCATCACCCATCGCGCCATGGCCGAGCGCTGCCGCAAACTGAACGCCGAGTTCACCGGGCGCCAGGCTTGGCTCAACCGTGTGCGCCAATTGCTCGCCGACCAACTGCACGCCGCCCCCGGCCTGGACGGCTTGGCGGCGCAGATGAAGTGTTCTGCACGTACGCTGCGCCGACACCTGCACGCCTTGGGTTGCAGCTATCAGCAATTGCTCGACGAGCTGCGTTTTGAGCAGGCCAAGCTGTGGCTGGCAGAAGATCGACTGCCCATTCACCGGATCGCCGAGCAATTGGGCTTCAGCGAGACCGCGAGTTTCCGCCATGCGTTTGTGCGCTGGAGTGGGGTGGCACCCAGCCTTATGCGCCATTGACGGGCGAATTACGGTCAACACCATTGGCCATATTTATCCCCTTCTGGCCGCTCCTGCCGTTCTCATGATGTGCGCGGGCCGCAACACTGCCAGGCACAACAACGAGCCTGCGGGGAGCACCCATGCTGACGATCTACTCCGACGATCACCACCTGCACCACGGACGCTGTGAGCTGATGGACGGGCAACTGATGCCCTGCTTCGAAATGCCATCACGCGCCGACCACGTACTGCAACGGGTCAAGGATCGCGACCTCGGCCCGGTCCAGGCGCCGCAAGACTTCGGCCTGGCGCCACTGCAACGCGTTCATAGCCGCGGCTACCTGGATTTTTTCCAAGGCGCCTGGGACCGCTGGGCGGAACATGGCCAAGACGGCGACTTGTTGCCCTACACCTGGCCCGCCCGCACGTTGCGCCGCGTACTGCCCACCAGCCTGCACGGCCAGCTCGGTTACTACAGCTTCGACGGCGGCGCCCCCATCACCGCCGGCACCTGGCAAGCCGCCTACAGTGCGGCGCAAGTAGCCCTCACCGCGCAGCAGGCGATCCAACAAGGCGCCCACAGTGCCTTCGCCCTCTGCCGACCACCGGGGCATCATGCTGCCAGCGACTTGATGGGCGGTTATTGCTACCTCAACAACGCCGCCATCGCCGCCCAGGCGTTTCTCGACCAGGGCCACAAAAAGGTCGCGATCATCGACGTCGACTACCACCACGGCAACGGCACCCAGTCGATTTTCTACGCACGCAGCGACGTGCTGTTCACCTCGATCCATGGCCACCCGGAAGCGGAGTTTCCGTTCTTTCTCGGTTATGCCGATGAACTGGGCGAAGGCGCCGGGGCAGGTTTCAACTTCAACTATCCTTTGCCCGCCGGCTCCGGTTGGGAGCCGTGGAGCGCAGCCCTCGACGAGGCGTGCAAGCAAACCGAACGCTACAACGCCGACATCATCGTCGTGTCCCTGGGCGTGGACACGTTCAAGGACGACCCCATCTCGCAGTTCAAGCTCGACAGCCCGGATTACCTGGCCATGGGCCGGCGCCTCGCACGGTTGGGCAAACCGACGCTGTTCGTGATGGAAGGCGGCTACGCGGTAGAAGAAATCGGCATCAACGCCGTCAACGTGCTCGAAGGTTTCGAACAACAAGGAGCTACCCGATGAAGCTGCTCACCACCCTCGCCCTTTGCGCCGCTGTCGTGAGCGGTGCCGCCCAGGCCGAACAGAAAACCCTCAAGGTCTATAACTGGTTCGACTACATCACACCCAAGGCGCTGGACGATTTCAAGGCGCAGAACCCGCAGATCAAACTGGTCTACGACATCTTCGACACCAACGAAGCCCTGGAAGCCAAGCTGCTCACCGGCAACTCCGGTTATGACGTGGTGGTGCCGTCCAACGTGTTCCTCGCCAAGCAGATCGAAGCCGGCGTGTTCCAGCCCCTGGACCGCAGCCAGCTGCCCAACTGGAACCACCTCGACCCCAAGCTGATGAAGCTGATCGAAGCCAACGACCCCGGCAACAAGTTCGCCGTGCCCTACATGTACGGCACCATCCTGATCGGCTTCAACCCGGACAAGGTCAAGGCCGTGCTGGGGCCGAACGCGCCGGTGGACAGCTGGGACCTGATCTTCAAGGAAGAAAACATCAGCAAGCTCAAGCAATGCGGCGTGGCCTTGCTCGACTCGCCCTCGGAGATCCTGCCGCTGGCCTTGCAACACCTGGGCCTGGACCCCAACAGCAGCAACCCCAAGGATTACGTCAAGGCTGAAGCGCTGCTGATGAAGATCCGCCCGTACATCACCTACTTCCACTCCTCCAAGTACATGGCCGATATCGCCAATGGCGACATCTGCGTGGCCGTGGGTTACTCGGGCAGCTTCTCCCAGGCCGCCAACCGCGCCAAGGAAGCCAAGAACGGCGTGACCGTGGACATGCGCCTGCCCAAGGAAGGCGCGCCGATCTGGTTCGACATGCTGGCCATCCCCAAAGGTGCGCAAAACCCGCAGGACGCCTACACCTTCATCAACTACCTGCTGCAACCCCAGGTGATCGCGCCGATCAGTGATTTTGTCGGCTACCCGAACCCGAACAAGGATGCGACCGAGCTGGTGGACCCGGCGATTCGCAACAACCCCAACCTGTACCCGACCGAGGCGGCGATGGCTACGCTGTACACCTTGAAGCCGCTGGCGCGAGATGCGGAGCGGGCACGGACGCGGGCCTGGACCAAGATCAAATCCGGCACCTGATGGGCGAACACAGGTTCCTTTTTGCGCTTGCTGGTTTTTAACGCCAAGCCTGACGCAACTGCGCCAGTGCCTCGGCGATGTCAGCCTCAGGCACCGCCGCAAAACCCAAAACCAAGCCGGCACGCTGGTCCTCGGGCGTGGTCGATTGCGCCAGCCAATAGCTGCTCAAGCCGTTGATCTCGACCCCCGCCGCGTGGGCCTGCGTCAGCAACTGCTGCTCGCGGGCCAGGCTGTCCACGCGCACCGTCATATGCAGCCCCGCCGCCACATTGGGCAACTCGCCCATCCCAGGCAGCCCGCAAGGCCAACCGGCGAGCAAGGCATTGCGCCGGCTCAACGCCGCCCGGCGCATACGGCGGATGTGCCGCTGGAAGTGCCCGGCCGCCATGAACTCGGCCATCACCGCCTGGGTGCTGACTTCGGAGTGGCGCATGTCCACGGCCCTGCGCCGGGAAAACGCGTCCACCAGACCCGGCGGCAACACCAGATAGCCCAGGCGCAACGCCGGAAACGCCACCTTGCCGAACGTACCGACGTAGAGCACCCGGCCACTGCGATCCAGGGCCGCCAGCGGGGACAGCGGCGCGCCGCTGTAGCGGTACTCGCCGTCGTAGTCGTCCTCGATGATCCAGCCGCCCGTGCGCGCGGCCCAGGCCAGCAATTCCAGGCGCCGCGCCAGGCTCATCACCACCCCCAGCGGGTATTGATGGGACGGTGTGACGTAGGCCACACGACAGTCTTCCAGCGCGTTGAGCACCTGGCAGTCGATACCCTCGCCATCCACCGGCACGCCGTGCAATTTCCCCCCTGCCAGGGCGAACGCATGGCCTGCCGCGCGGTAGCCCGGGTTTTCCACAGCGACGCCGTCGCCGGGCTCCACCAGCAACTGTGCACAAAGGCTAATCGCTTGCTGCGCGCCACTGGTGATCACTATTTGTTCAGCCGCGCACTGCATGCCACGGGAGCTGCGCAAATAAGCCGCGATCAAACTGCGCAGCCGCGCATCCCCCGCCGGGTCGCCATAACACAGTTGCTCCAGATCTGGCTTGCGCCAGAAAGCCCCATTCAGCTTGGCCCATACCTCAAACGGGAACAGGTCGAATGCTGGTACACCCACGCGAAAAGCCCGAGGCGGCCCCGCTGGAGGCTGTGACAAATGGTGGGTTTTTATCCGCGCCAATCCGCCGCTGTGGATAACTTCATCGTCCAGATCTTCCGGCAAATCCGACCATTTTGTGGATAAGGCTGGGGATAAGCCTGTGTGTAAGCCTGTGGATACTTTTGTGGATAGTTTTTTTGCCGTGGGCAGTTGTGCCACATAGGTGCCATCACCGACACGGCTTTCGGTAAAGCCTTCGGCATATAGCTGATCGTAGGCACGCACCACGCTGTTGCGCGAGATCGACAGCGCCGCCGCCAAGTCGCGGCTGGCGGGCAACCGCGTGCCGCTGACCAGCCGCCCGTCCAGCACCCGCTGGCGCAAGGCTTCGTACAGTTGGCGCGTCAGTCCCTGACGGCGATCCAGTTCGATGCCCGCAGGGTTAAAGGACAACGGCGGCGTAATGGGCGACATATTGGACCTATGAAATGGGTGCCAGATGGCTCTTTCAACGAGCCATTAGCCTGCCTAGGATGCAGGCATTCGCCAAGGACTATTTCCATGTACACACCCCGCGACTTTGCCCTCGATGACTTGCCCGAACTGCATCAGTTGATCCAGCACACGCGCCTGGCGCAGTTGGTGACCTTTGGCGAACAGGGCCTGCTGGCCAGCCACTTGCCGCTGCTGCTCAACCCCGAGGAAGGCCCGAACGGCACGCTTTACGGGCACCTGGCCAAGGCCAACCCGCAGTGGCGCGACCTGCAAAATGGCAGCGAAGCGCTGGTGATCTTTGCCGGCGCCGAGGCCTACATCAGCCCGGCGTTCTACCCGGCCAAGGCCGAGCACGGCAAAGTCGTGCCCACCTGGAACTACATCGCCGTACATGCCTACGGCAAAGCCGAAGTGTTCAACGATGCCGAGCGTTTGCTGGCGGTCGTCACTGGGCTGACAGATCGCCATGAAGGCACCCGCGCCCAACCGTGGAAAGTCAGCGATGCCCCGGCCGGCTACATTGACGGCATGCTCAAGGCCATCGTCGGCTTTGCCCTGCCGATGGCGCGCCTGATCGGCACGCGCAAGCTCAGCCAAAACCGAAGCCCCGCCGACATGGCTGGAGTGCGCGCAGGCCTGGCCGCCAGCCAGGACGTGCGCGACCAGACCCTCGGCCAATTGATTCCCCAAGGAGTTGCAGAATGAGCCCGATCGATATCCGCCAGGTCACCGCCGCCGACCATGCCGCGTGGCTGCCGCTGTGGCAGGCGTACTTGAAGTTCTACAACACCGAACTGCCGGACGCGGTGAGCCAAAACACTTGGCAGCGCCTGATCGACGCCAGCGAGCCCACCCACTCGGCATTGGCCTGGCAGGACGGCAAGGCGGTGGGCATGGTCAACTTCATCTATCACCGTTCCAACTGGAGCATCGAGAATTCCTGCTACCTGCAGGACCTGCTGGTAGACCCGAGCCAACGCGGCACCGGCGTGGGCCGCAAGCTGATCGAGTTCGTCTACGCCACCGCCAAGGCCGATGGTTGCTGCAAGGTGCACTGGCTGACCCACGAGACCAACGCCACGGCCATTCAACTCTACGAACGCATCGCCGAACGTCCCGGTTTCATCCAATTTCGCAAAGGTCTTTAAGGAGCGCAGCATGTCCACTTCCCTCGCCGATTGGAAAGGCGTCCCGGCCCCCACCGTGCAACTTCTTGAAGGGCGCTTTATCCGCCTGGAAAAGCTCGACCCGGCGCGCCACGGCGACGATCTGTTCCAAGCACTCCAGGGCCCCGACGCCGACCCCAAGCTGTGGGACTACCTGCCTTACGGACCTTTCCCGGAGCGCAGCGCGTTCAATGACTGGCTCAACAATCACGCGGCCCACAGCGACCCGTACTTTTTCAGCGTGATCGACCGCGCCACCGGCCAGGTACAAGGCATCCTCAGCCTGATGTCCATCGTGCCCGAGCAAGGCCGCATCGAAATCGGCCACGTGACCTTTGGTGCGCCGATGCAGCGCTCGCCGAAAAGCACCGAGGCGGTGTACCTGCTGGCCAAGCATGCGTTTGAGCAGGGGTATCGTCGGCTGGAGTGGAAGTGCAACAACGCCAATGGCCGCTCCAAGTACGCGGCAGAACGGTTGGGCTTCAGCTTCGAGGGCGTGTTCCGCCAGCACACGGTGGTGAAGGGCAAGAACCGCGATACGGCGTGGTATTCGATCATCGACGCGGAATGGCCGACGGTTGGGGCGGGGTTTGAGGTGTGGTTGTCGCAAGGTAATCAGACGGAATCGGGCCAGGTGAAAACCCTGGCCGAGTGCCGCCTCCCAGCCAACTCCTAACCCCTGTGGGAGCGGGCTTGCCCGCGAATGCGGTGTGTCAGCTTGCACATCGGGTACTGACACACCGCCATCGCAGGCAAGCCAGCTCCCACACAAGCCAGCTCACACCTTTGGATTTGGATTGGTTCTGCTACCCCAGCTTCTGCGCCAACACCGCAATATGCTCCGGCCCAATCCCGCAGCAACCGCCCAGATGACTGGCACCACGCGCCTGCCAATCCGCCGCCCAATGCAGGTAACCCGGTGGATCAAGGTCATCGCGCAATGGGTCCAGACCATCGTTGGCCGTGGCTTCCTTGGGCTGCGGCGGGAACGCGTTGGCGTAGGCGCCCACCTCAATCTGCACGCCCAGGCGTTCGAACGTCTGACGCGCGGCATCAATCGCATCACCGATCACTTCCGGCTGGCTGCAGTTGAACAGCAACACCTGCACCCCCAACTGCGCCGCCGCTGCGGCCGCGTCCGCCACCGGCTCGCCGGAGCGCAGGCGCGGCACGTCGTCGGTGTCTTCGTCCTTGAGGGTAAACGACAGCCAGAACGGTTTGCCGTCCTTTGGCAGCCCGGCCTGGATGGCGCGGGCTTCGGCGATGGAGCTCTGGGTTTCCGCCAGCCACAGGTCGACAAACGGCGCCAGGCCTTGCACCAGCGGCGTCAGCAATTCGGCGACGCGCTGCGGCTCGAACAGGTCGGGGCGGTACGAACCGAACAGCGGCGGCAGCGAGCCGGCCACCCGCACGGCCTTGCCGGAAGCGTCCACGGCACGTCGCGCCAATTCACCGGCCAGCGCCGCCAGGGCCTGGCCTTCGGCGGCAAAGCGCGCCTCGCCGATATGAAATGGCACCACCGCGTAGCTGTTGCTGGTGATGACGTTCGCGCCACTTTGGATATAAGCCGCGTGCACCGCTTCCACCGCCTGCGGCGCTTCGCTCAACGCCAGCGCCGACCATTCCGGCTGCCGGAACGGCGCGCCACGGCGTTGCAGTTCACGGCCCATGCCGCCATCGAGAATCACTGTTGCTGTGGCCATATGCTTTTTACTCATAAGCTTATGAAAATAACTCACTATGAGAGTCGTTATTATAACTATTTAATACGTTCAATTCTGTTCATAACAACTGTTTTTTTACGTGGGTGCGACTCGTGAAACTAAAACCGCTGCTGGCCCTGGGCCTGACGATTCTGGCTGCCTCCACTCAAGCCTTCGGCGGTACCACGCTGGACCGCGTCGAGAAAAACAAAGAACTGGTGGGCGTGCTGATGGAAAGCTACCCGCCGTTCTCATTCCTCAATGACCAAAACCAGCTCGATGGCTTCGACGTCGATGTGGCCAAGGCGGTGGCGCAAAAGCTGGGCGTGAAGCTGCGCCTGGAAACCCCATCCTGGGACGTGATCGCCGCCGGCCACTGGAGCGGGCGCTACGACATCTGCATCTGCTCCATGACCCCGAGCAAGGCCCGCGCCGAGGTATTTGATTTCCCGGTGAAGTACTACGCGTCGCCGGCGGTGATCGTGGTCAACGCCACGGATGAGCGCATCCACAGCGCCAAGGATTTGAGCGGCAAGAAAGTCGGCCTCACCAGTGCCTCCAGCTATGAAAGCTACCTGAACAAAAACCTGGTGATCGAAGGCGCCGAAGACACCCAGTTGCAGTACCCGTTCGACAACGTGCAGATCGCCCCGTACGACACCGACAACGTGGCCTTCCAGGACCTCGGCCTCGGCGCCGGTAAGCGCCTGGATGCGATCCTCACCAACCTGGTCACCGCCCAACCGCGCCTGAGCGAAGACAAGCGCTTCAAACTCGCTGGCGCGGCGCTGTATTCGGAACCCAACTCGGTGGCCATCGAGAAAGGCGACCCGCAGTGGGACAGCAAGGTGCGTGAAGTCTTCGCCCAGCTGAAACAGGACGGCACCTTGAGCCAGCTCTCGCAAAAATGGATCGGTGCCGACATCAGCCAATGACTGCTTTTCCTACTCCCCCAAAGCCGCCAGTGGTCAAGCCACGGCTCTTTGGCTTTCGCACGCGGCTGTACCTCACCTGGGCGGCGCTGTTTTGCCTGTTCGCCAGTTTCTTCCTGAGCTTTGACCTGAAGTTCTCGATCATCCTCGACAAGCTGCCCAACCTGGTCGGCCTGCACCTGGCGCCCAACGGCTTCCTGCAAGGCGCGGCGCTGACGTTGTTCCTGTGCCTGTGCTCCATCGTGATTTCGTCGGTGCTGGGTTTCATCACCGCGCTGGGACGCCTGTCGAAAAGCGCCGTGGCCTTTGGCATCGCCAGCTTCTACGCGTCGTTCTTTCGCGGCACGCCGCTGCTGATCCAGATCCTGCTGATCTACCTCGGCCTGCCACAGTTGGGTTTGGTGCCGGGTGCCATCGTCGCCGGGATCATTGCGCTGTCGCTGAACTATGGCGCTTACCTGAGCGAAATCTTCCGCGCCGGCATCCTCGGCGTCGCCCACGGCCAGCGCGAAGCGGCCCTGGCGCTGGGTATGCGTGACAGTGCGATCTTCTGGCACGTGACCCTGCCCCAGGCCATGCGCACCATCATCCCGCCGGCGACCAACCAGTTCATCTCGATGCTCAAGGACTCGTCGCTGATTTCGGTGATGGGCGTGTGGGAAGTGATGTTCCTGGCGCAATCCTACGGTCGGTCGAGCTATCGTTATATCGAGATGCTGACCACCGCCGCGATCATCTACTGGGTGCTGTCCCTCGGACTTGAACTGATCCAGGCGCGGATGGAACGGCATTATGGCAAGGGGTATGTGCGCCGTAGCTGATGCTCAGTTGTAGTGACGGCGCAGCTTGACCACGCCCATTTGCAGGCCGAACGGTTGGAATACAGCGTTCAATGATTTCAGGGTCTGGTTGCCTTCGCCGTGCTCGATATGCACCAGGGTGCGCACAGAGATTTTGCACATTCTGGCGAACTGGCTCTGATGCAAGCCTGTGACTTCGGTTCGCAGGCGGCGCACGGCTTCGCCGACTTGCAGCGTACCCTCGGCCAATGCAGCCTGGATGCTGTCGATCAGCACAGTGCGCTCTTCAATGGTCAGGCTCATTTCAATCCCCATGCTTGAAGGCGTTGCGGCAGGTTTTTCAGGGCGATGGCGGGATGGTTCATCGTCACCGCTGGCAAGCCACTGGCACTCAGGATGTCGGGCAGTGCCAAGAGCTGTTGCGCGTCGGCCCTGAGGTTTTCGAACAGTGCCTGGCTGTCGGCCAAATCACCCAGAAGATGACATACACCGCGCCAGTCCACCTCGCCTGCGCGCTCCAACTCTTTGGGCCATTTTGTCGTGCGCGTGATCCCTTCGTCGTCCATCACCATGGGCGCCAAGTCGTAGATAGGCGCCAGGCACAAGGCGCTGGCGTGGCGAATGATTGAGGTGTTACGCCCGTGGTTGTCAGAGTTGCCAAGGATCTTGTTCAACAAATCACGCCTCAGGTATTCGGCCACCAGTTCCGGCACTTCATGGGCTTGCCCTGCCTGCGCCCATAACCCGACCAGTCGCTCAACAACCTCCCGATGCCCCATGGCGCTGCCTGGGACAGTGACGCCAGACACCGAGTAAATGGATTCCACCGCGTAGCGCTCAACGCCCTGGTGGTCGACGCCTCGATCAAAACGCTGCATCCACAGGCTGGGCTTGCTGGCTTCTTCCAAGGCCAATCCTTGCACCGCCACTGTGTCGATACCCAAGACCTGCAAGGCTTTGTAGTAGTGGTACTCGCTGCGCAGGATATCTTGGTCGATCTGCGTGCCCTTGTTGCGCGCAAATTTCACGAACCAGTGTTGCCGGACCTGCTCGTCATCCAACACGGCATCCGGGAACAGCAGGCCGTGCTGGTTTTCCGTCAGCAGCAGCTTCGGCGCTTCCCCTCCCGCCCCGGTGGCGCCACCAATGGCAGCGCCCTGTTCGTAGGCGTACTCCAGGAAACGATTGTCCCGCTGGATCACCTCCTGACGTGAAAAACCCATGGGTGGGCGACTGTCCAACGCGGCAACCGATTCTTTGATCCGCATATGGCCGATGGGCGCAGGCGTACTACGCATCAGTAAAAACAGGTCGGCGCTGATGCCGTCCGGCTTTTCCTGGCCAATATGGGCCATCAGAAACCGCTTGGCGGCGCCTGCTGGTGCAATGTCGTGGAGAAAAGCCGGGGCACCTTGCATTCGGCAGCCCTCCCATTGCAAAGGCAGCCCTGCACTCACCGCCGTCGCGAAGGGCGTGCCGAGGTCGTCGAGATGATCGACCAGATAGCGTTGGTCATAACCAAAGCTGCAGCGACTTTCGAAGCCCTGTTGCGGGGTATCGAATGTCAGCAGCATTGCGTCCTGCCATTTTCCTTCGGTGTAGATCTGCAAGGTCAGGTTGAGCATGGGGTGCACCTGCAATTTAATGCGTTCTCAAGTCAAATAGGCATTGCTGCAATGCAATATAGTGCAGATAACTTCGCTTGGCATATTCCTGGATTGCATTAAAATGCATATATGCGAGTTCATTGCGCATTTTTACGCAATAAAATGCAGATGATGCCAATTGCAGATCAATAGAGACAACTCCCGCAAACCGGGAGCCCTTGCCCTGACAGTTATCCCCCCGCCATCTCGCTAAATTCCCGACCTCATCCACAAGAGGTCGGGAATTCATGCCCATAACCCCCCGCAGAATCGTACTGTTCATCAGCCTCGCGGTAGCCGCCAGCCTTCCCCACGCTCAAGCACGCGGCGACATCGAATACATGCCCTATTGGCCACACCCCTACGACGCGCTGGATGACGACTGGGCGTATGCGCCGACAATTGAAGCCGCGCCCATCGACGGCTATATCATCCGCCAAGCCAGCACACACAATGGCCGGCAGGTGGCGAAGGTGCTGGAGCCGGCGTTGGTTCGCCTGCTGGAGTCTGGCCAGCTGACCTCTGAACAACTCAAGGCGCTGGAAAAACTCAACGCCGAACTTGTCAGCCAGCCCAATGGCTTCGGCGCAGCACTTGAACAACTGGCCGGTAGCCAGAACGCCAACCTGGCGGCGGCAACCCAGAACACCACGCAACAGCTCAGCAGCCGCGTGCTCTCGACCCTGCGCGAACTGCCCACCGACACCGATGGCCACTTCTGGGTCAAAAACCTCGGCAGTGAAGGCGGCCTCGACAGCCAGCGCGGCACCGCCGGCCTGAACACGGCCAACCAGGGCGTGCTCATGGGCGCCGACTGGGCAGTCGATCATGCATGGCGGGTCGGTGTGCTGGGGGCCAAGTCCAGCAGCCGCTTCGACACCCAGCGCTTTGCCGCTGACCTGGACAGCTGGCACCTGGGCGGTTATGCCGTGCGCCAGGACGGTCCGTTGGCGCTGCGCCTGGGGGCGATCTACAGCAGCCATGCCGGGCAGAATCGGCGCGGCATCGAGATCCTCAGTTACAAGGACACGCTCAAGGGCCGCTACAACGCCACCAGCCAAAATGTGTTCAGTGAAGTGGGCTACCAACTGGGCACTGGCAGCCTGAGCATCGAGCCGTTTGCCGGGCTGGGTTACCAGCGCTACAGCCGGGACAGTTTCAGGGAGCAAGGGGGGCCGGCAGCGCTGAATGTCGATGCACAGACCCAGCAAAACCTGAGCAGCACCGTTGGCCTGCGCCTGGCCAAGCAGATTCGGTTCGATAACCAGATGAGCCTCACGCCACACTTGAGTGCAGGCTGGAAACACCTCTATGGCGATGTCGAGAGCAGCGTGCGTCAGTCCTTTCGCCATGGCGGCATTGACGACTTCACCATTCAGGGCACCTCCCTGGACCGCAATAGCCTGAGCTTGCAGGCAGGATTGGACCTGGCGCTGTCCTCGAACCACACCGTCGGCCTGGCCTACCTCGGCGAAAACGGCACCCACAGCAGCAACCAGGGCTTGATGGGCCAGTGGCGAATAAGGTTCTAGTTCTAGAGCGGGACGCGGAGCGTCCGGGGCGGCGTTTCCACGCGGAGCGTGGGAACGATCAGGCAAAAAAAAGGAGGGCACCTGCCCCCCCGAGGATTAAACGGTCGTGTCGAAGGCTGGATCAGCCTTCGATTTCAATCAGGATTTCGCCAGGGTTGACCCGGTCGCCCTTGGCCACGTGAACGGCGGTCACCTTGCCGGCAATCGCGGCCTGCACTTCGGTTTCCATCTTCATCGCTTCGGTAATCAGCACGGCCTGGCCGGCCTTGACCACGTCGCCTTCCTTGACCAGCACGTCGACGATATTGCCCGGCATCGCCGTGCTGACATGGCCCGGCGCCGTGGCTTGCTTGCGCTTGCTGCTGCCGCCGCCGACGAACTCGTTGAGCGGTTCGAACACCACTTCTTCGGGCATACCGTCGATGGACAGGTAGAAGTGGCGCTTGCCTTCGGCCTTCACGCCGACACCGGTGATGTCCACGCGGTAGCTTTCACCGTGCACGTCGATGACGAATTCAGTCGGCACGCCTTCGCCACCGGCACGCGCCACGCCGCCCGCCTCGGGAATCGGCAACAGCACTTCCGGCGCCAGGGTGCCGGCGTCGCGTTCTTCGAGGAACTTGCGGCCAATGTCCGGGAACATGGCATAGGTCAGCACGTCTTCTTCGGACTTGGCCAACGCGCCGATCTCGCCGCGCAGCTTGGTCATTTCCGGCTTGAGCAGGTCGGCCGGGCGCACGTCGATCACTTCTTCGCTGCCGATGGCTTGGCGACGCAGTTGCTCATTCACCGTGCCCGGTGCCTTGCCGTAGCCGCCTTGCAGGTAGAGCTTCACTTCGTTGGTGATGGTCTTGTAGCGCTCGCCGGCCAGCACGTTGAAGAACGCCTGGGTGCCGACGATTTGCGACGTCGGCGTGACCAGTGGCGGGAAGCCAAGGTCTTCACGCACACGCGGGATTTCGGCCAGCACTTCGCTCATGCGGTTGAGGGCGCCCTGCTCTTTCAACTGGTTGGCCAGGTTGGAAATCATCCCGCCCGGCACCTGGTTGACTTGCACACGGGTGTCGACCGCGGTGAATTCGCTCTCGAACTGGTGATATTTCTTACGCACCGCGTAGAAGTACAGGCCGATCTCTTGCAGCAGTTCCAGGCTCAGGCCGGTGTCGAATTCGCTGCCTTTAAGGGCGGCGACCATCGACTCGGTCCCCGGGTGGCTGGTGCCCCAGGCGAAGCTGGAGATGGCGGTGTCGATGTGGCTGGCACCGTTTTCGATGGCCTTGAGTTGGCACATCGCGGCCAAACCAGCAGTGTCATGGGAGTGGATGAAAATCGGCAGGGTCTGCTCGGCTTTCAGCGCCTTGACCAGTTCGCCGGTGGCGTACGGGGTCAACAGGCCGGCCATGTCCTTGATCGCGATGGAGTCGCAACCCATGGCTTCCAACTGCTTGGCCTGGGCCACAAACGCCTCGACGGTGTGCACCGGGCTGGTGGTGTAGGCGATGGTGCCCTGGGCGTGTTTGCCGGCAGCTTTCACCGCTTCGATGGCCACGCGCAGGTTACGCACGTCGTTCATCGCGTCGAAGATGCGGAACACGTCGATACCGTTCACTGCAGCCTTGGCGACGAAGGCTTTGACCACGTCGTCGCTGTAGTGGCGGTAGCCCAGCAGGTTCTGGCCGCGCAGGAGCATTTGCAGGCGGGTGTTGGGCAACGCGGCGCGCAGTTTGCGCAGGCGCTCCCACGGGTCTTCTTTCAGGAAGCGCACGCAGGCGTCGAAGGTCGCGCCGCCCCAGACTTCCAGGGACCAGTAGCCGACTTTGTCGAGCTTGTCGCAGATCGGCAGCATGTCGTCAGTGCGCATGCGGGTCGCGAGCAGCGATTGGTGAGCGTCGCGCAGGATGGTGTCGGTGACAAAGATTTTCTTGGACATTGTTGTATTCCTCACAGGCCTGCGTGGGCGGCGATGGCGGCGGCGATGGCCAGGGCCAGCTCTTCGGGTTTGCGCTTGATCGAGTAGTTGGTCAGCTCAGGGTGGGCTTCCACGAAGCTGGTATTGAACTGGCCGCTGCGGAATTCCGGGTTGCGCAGGATTTCCTGGTAGTAGGCGGCGGTGGTCTTCACGCCTTGCAGGCGCATGTCATCCAGGGCACGCAGGCCGCGGTCCATGGCTTCTTCCCAAGTCAACGCCCACACCACCAGTTTCAGGCACATGGAGTCGTAGAACGGCGGGATGGTGTAGCCGGTGTAGATCGCCGTGTCGGTACGCACGCCGGGGCCGCCGGGGGCGTAGTAACGGGTGATCTTGCCGAAGCTGGGCAGGAAGTTGTTCTTCGGGTCTTCGGCGTTGATGCGGAACTGCAACGCGAAACCACGGTGCTGGATATCTTCCTGTTTCACCGACAGCGGCAGGCCCGAGGCGATGCGGATCTGCTCACGGACGATGTCGATCCCGGTGATTTCTTCGGTGATGGTGTGTTCCACCTGCACCCGGGTGTTCATCTCCATGAAGTACACCTCGCCCTCGGCGAGCAGGAACTCCACGGTGCCGGCGTTCTCGTAGCCCACGGCCTTGGCGGCACGCACCGACAGGTCGCCGATGTAGGCGCGCTGTTCCGGGGTCAGCTGCGGGCTGGGGGCGATTTCGATGAGCTTCTGGTTACGGCGCTGGATCGAGCAATCGCGCTCGAACAGGTGCACCACGTTGCCAAAGCTGTCACCGAGGATCTGCGCCTCGATGTGCTTGGGATTGACGATGCATTTTTCCAGGAACACTTCCGCCGAACCGAAGGCCTTGGTGGCTTCGGAAATAACACGGGGGAAGGCTTGTTCAAGTTCTTCGCGGCTGTTGCAACGACGGATACCGCGACCGCCACCACCGGAGGTGGCCTTGAGCATCACCGGGTAACCAATGCGGTCGCCTTCGGTGAGGGCCTCGGCGATGTCGGCGACGTTGCCTTCGGTGCCGGGGGTCACCGGTACGCCGGCCTTAATCATGCTGCGGCGCGCTTCGGTCTTGTCGCCCATGCGGCGGATCACTTCAGCGGACGGGCCGATGAACTTGATCCCACGTTCGGCGCAGATGTCCGCCAGTTCGGCGTTTTCCGACAGGAAGCCGTAGCCGGGGTGCAACGCATCACAGCCCGTTTCCACCGCCAGGTTCACCAGCTTGCGCGGGTTCAGGTAACCGGCCAGGGGCTCGGCACCAATGCTGTGGGCTTCGTCGGCACGCTTGACGTGCAACGCATGGCGGTCGGCGTCGGAGTAGACCGCGACCGAGCGAATGCCCATCTCGGCGCAGGCACGCACGATGCGTACGGCAATTTCACCACGGTTGGCGATCAGGATCTTTTTTATCACTTGGAAATTCCCTTGAGCCGATTGCTGCGTTCTTCGACCCGCTAGACCCGGGTCGGCGCGTGACCAAATGTTTCATGACAGTCGCGAGACACACACTAAGCCCGTGGAGGGATTAACAAAAATCAATAATTATTGGGTCGTGCATAAGTAAAGACTTATAGTTGGCCGGTCGGCCTCGGGCGAAAGGACTATAAAAATGCGTAAGTCATTGATGCGTATGACATTGCGTCAATTGCAGATCTTCAATGAAGTGTGCGATTTGCGCTCGTACAGCCGTGCTGCCGAGGAAATGTCCCTCACACAACCTGCCGTTAGCCTACAAATACGCCAGCTGGAAGAGCTGATCGGCCAGCCATTGTTCGATTACGTCGGCAAAAAGCTCTACATGACCGAGGCCGCCGAAGCCTTGCAGCGCGCCAGCCGGGACATTTTCGGGCGCCTGGAAAACCTCGATATGCAGCTGTCGGACATGCAAGGCTCGCTGCAAGGCCAGTTGAAGCTGGCAATTGAATCCAGCGCCAAGTACTTCGTGCCGCACCTGTTTGCCGCGTTCAAGCGCCAGCATCCCGAAGTGCAGCTGCACCTGACGGTGGTCAACCGCGCCCAGGTGATTCGCCGGCTTTCGGACAACCGTGACGACCTGGTTATCATGTCCATGGTGCCCCAGGACATGGGCCTGGAATTCCTGCCGTTCCTCAACAACCCCATCGTCGCGGTGGCGCCCCCCGATCATCCCTTGAGCCTGCAAGGCCCACTGCGCCTGCAAGACCTGGAGCCTTACACGCTGCTGGTACGCGAGCAGGGTTCCGGCACGCGGATGGCCTGCGAGGAGTACTTCAAGGAGAAACGTGTGCACTTCACCCAGACGGTGGAAGTGTCATCGGCCGAGGCCCAGCGCGAATGCGTGAGCGCAGGCTTGGGCGTGGCCTTGCTGACGCGCCACGCCGTGAACCTGGAACTGGCCAGCGGCGGGCTCAAGGAGCTGCCGGTGGAAGAGCTGCCGCTGTACCGCAGTTGGTGCCTGGTGCAGGCCAAGGCCAAGCGCCTGTCACCGGTGGCCCATGCGTTCCTGGGCTTTATCCGCAGCGAACGGGCGCAGATCAGCGTGTTGGCTGAGCGTTTCGCTGGGCTGCCACGGGTGCCTGCCAATGCAGTTCCGGGTAGTCACTGATGCTCTGGAGCAATTGGCGTTCTTCACAACGGTCTTCGATTGCGCGACGGAACGCCATGCGGCGCTGGTCTTCCTGCTGACGGCGGGTTTTGACGGCGCTGTTGCTGTCTTCGTAGGGACGGGCCATTTCGAGTCTCCCAATGCGAGTACGGGAGTTCAGGATGGGCTTTGGGGGTTACGGTTTGGCGGCGCGGGGATGACAGGACGATGAATCTTCCTGATCTGTAGGAAATCCAAGTGTGGGAGCTGGCTTGTGTGGGAGCGGGCTTGCTCGCGAAGACGGAGTGTCAGTCAAAGATGTA